>JAFTQJ010000010.1 GCA_017462785.1 Oscillospiraceae bacterium
CGACGGCATTAGGAGATTTCGCTCACTGCGGTGAGCGACAAGGGGCTTCGCCCCTTGACCCCACGACCTTTTTGAAAAAAGGTCGATCAAAAACTTTTGTCCCTGCCTTCGGCTTCAAAAGAGTGGTTTTTCGACAGACTGGAACCCCCTGTATCACAGGGGGTTCACTGTTTGTCATAGAGCTTGTTCACATTCAAATCTGTACATTCATTTTATGTCAACACGACCTAAATCAGCTGCACCAGCTCCTCACGCACGCTGTCAAGCCGGTCATCCGCAATGCCGAAATCCATTTCCCGATAGCTCCATGCACATCTTGCAATGCCGTGCTTTTCAAACACGCTGTTGATGGTTCTGAACCACTTCACGGTATCCTCCGGCGATACAACGCTGATGACTCCGAACTCTCCGCAGTAGAGGGAGGTACGGTTTTGCTTTGCTGCCTCAATGGCAGGGGAGAACAGCTCCTCGAAGTATTCCTCCGTGATGCCGCTTTCCGCAAAGCTCAGACGCTCCTCCGGCTGGATGGCATCCGTCCAGTAGGCACCCTGATGGGTGAACCGCAGCGGTTCATAGCAGTGGAAATTATAGATCACCTTGTCATCATAGGGAGCCGCAAGAGCCGGCACCGCCGGTGCACTGTTGTTGTCATAGCTTCCTACAAGGATCAGCGTATCCGGTGCAATCGCCCTGATCCTCTCGATGCAGATGTTGGAAATGCGGTTCCATCGGTCAATATAGCTCCGGTCGGTCACTTCGTTGAGCAGCTCAAAAACGACTGTTTCATGGCATTTGCCGTAATGCCTTGCGATCTCCTCCCAAAGCCGGCAGAAACGCTCCTGCAGATCGGTGCTGTCAAAAAAGCCGGATTCGCTCTCTCCGTAGCTGTCAAAGGAATAGCCGGCTGTTTTGTGCAGGTCGAGCACTGTATTCAGCCCGTATTTCCGGCACATTTCCAGTGCCCAGTCGATTCTTGCAAACCCGTCCGCATTGAACGTTCCATCCTCATTTTCCAGAATATTGTAGTCGATCGGGATCCTCACATGATCCAGCCCCCATGCAGCGATCTTTGCAAAATCCGCTTCCTTGATGAACCCGTTCAGCCGTTCCTCACTATAATCACACTGGGAAAGCCAGCCCCCTAAATTGATCCCTCTGTAAAAACCTCTCTGTTTCAGCATGGTAATTCCGCCTTTCTGTTGGTTCAGTTTCTATGGAGTGATGACACAAAAAACGCAGATCTTCGAGCATTAATTTGATGCAGCCAAGGCGAAAAGATACAGGCGGGCTGCGTGAAATTTTGCCGAAACGATGCGTTGACAGGCTTTGTGTCAACACGACCCGATGTAATGATACTACCACATTTCTGCACAAACCAATATCATGATTTTGCTGTTCAAATCAGAATCATGCTCTTTTTTGAAAGGATGCAGTGTCCTGAATCGGGGGGAATTCATGGAATCCTGCAAAATCCATTGACAAAAACATGCCGAACGTGCTATGATACATATAGGAGCCTGCCTTCAGAAGTCCCTCTTTGGAGGATGCCGAGGCATTTTGCAAAGAAAGCTTCTGAATCGACAGGCAATATGGAATTTGAGGAGTGGATCAAATGAAAACCTATCAAAGCATCACGGATCTGGTGGGCGGTACGCCGCTTCTGGAACTGACAGGAATCGAAGCAGCGGAGCAGCTGGAAGCCACTCTGCTTGCAAAGCTTGAATATTTCAATCCGGCAGGCAGCGTCAAGGACAGGGTCGCAAAAGCAATGATCGACGATGCAGAAGAAAGAGGACTGCTGAAAACGGGCAGTGTCATCATCGAGCCGACCAGCGGCAACACGGGCATCGGGCTGTGCATGCTTGCCGCATGCAGGGGCTACCGCATCATCATCACCATGCCCGAAACTATGAGCGTGGAACGCCGGAATCTCATGAAAGCATACGGTGCGGAGCTGGTGCTCACGGATGGTGCAAAGGGCATGACGGGTGCCATTGAAAAGGCGGAGGAGCTTGCAGCACAGATCCCCGACAGCTTCATCCCGTCCCAGTTCACCAATCCAGCAAATCCTGCGGTGCATGAAGCGACCACGGGCGTGGAGATCTGGGAGGACACGGACGGAAAGGTGGATATTTTTGTAGCCGGTGCCGGTACGGGCGGAACGATCTCCGGCACGGGTGCCTACCTCAAATCGCAGAATCCCGCTGTGCAGATCGTTGCGGTGGAGCCGGCGGATTCTCCGGTGCTTTCTGGAGGAAAAGCCGGAAAACACGGTATTCAGGGGATTGGTGCAGGCTTTGTGCCTGAAACGCTGAACACGGAGATCTATGACGAGATCATCACCGTAAAAAATGAGGATGCCTACGAAACGGGCAGAGCCATCGCCAGAAGTGAGGGTGTGCTGGTCGGCATTTCCTCCGGTGCAGCGGTCTGGGCAGCCATCCAGCTCGCCAAGCGTCCGGAAAACAAGGGCAGAACCATCGTGGCACTGCTGCCCGATACGGGGGAGCGTTATCTTTCCACACCAATGTTTGCCGATACCGAGCCTGTCACCTGATACGGATGCCCTCAACTCGGATGGACAAAGTCTATCAAAATCAGCCCCCGATGGGACGCATCGGGGGCATTTTTGGAGTGCTGACCCCAGAAAAAAGACTTTTTTGACAAGCAGAACTACCGCCCGATGACGGTAGTTCAGTCTGTCGAAAAACCTTGTTAGGTTCAAAGGACGGAGTTTTTTGCGGGTTGAGGGTACGCAGTACCCTCGCAATATAGCCCC
>JAFTQJ010000080.1 GCA_017462785.1 Oscillospiraceae bacterium
CTATTCTGTGAATGCAGAAGCAAGCAGTTTTTTATGTAAGTGGAAATCCCCCATGTGTAGAGCACACGGGGGATTTCAGCTTGTAGAAAAAGTCCTTTTTCTTAGGGTTGGGCATCCTGTAACTGCCCCCACCTCACCGGTGCCGTCCCCTCTGTCACTTCGTGACGTCTCCCCACCCCGTGGGGAGCAGCCCCAATCCCTCCCCGAGGGGAGGGGCTATGTTTGGAGGGTACTGCGTACTCTCCACCCGCCAATGGGCAAAGCCCTTTGAACCTGTTGAAGTTTTTCGACAGACTGAAATCCCCCATGTGTAGAGCACACGGGGGATTTCTTCTGTCATTGCATTCCGCATCCGGATTTTCCAGCCGTCAGTCCGCAAAACACGGACTCATCTCACCGCTGTACTTCCGAATGCGTCTGCCGGCACAGGCTCTGTGCCTTAGCAGCAGGGGGTGTTGCAGCCGCAGTTGCTGCTGCAGCCGCAGCTGTTGGTGTTGCTGCCGCCGCAGCCGCAGAACAGGAAGAACAGAATGATGAGAACGATGATCCAGCAGCAGTTGTTACCTTCAAAGCATCCACAGTTCATAAATCAAGCACTCCTTAAAAAGTATGGTATTTGGAACGTTTCTGCTCTCTTGAGCCGTTCCATATTACATACTATGACAGAACCGCAGATGTGTGCAGAATTTTTTTCGGGCTTCCAGAATCAGACAGATATTTTACCGGAAATGTGCTATACTATATTGTGCGTTTGCACAATTGTAAAGGAGGCGGAACGGATTGCCAAGAAACAGTGAACATTATGACATTGACCGATTCTCAGAGAGTGCCGTGCTCTCACTCGATGCTGCCATGTACCTCGCCGGAGAGCTGGGGCATACCTATGTCGGTACCGAGCATTACCTGCTCGGACTGCTCCGGCAGCAGCCCAATGCCGCAGCGGAGATCCTCACGGCTGCCGGCATCACAGAACCCCGTCTGTACCAGCAGATCGTCCAGCTGGTCGGAAAAGGAAACAGAACCTCCCCCGGCTACCGCTGCATGACACCTGCTCTGCACCGGATGTTCCGGAAAGCCCAGATGCTGGCGGATGCCGGCGGTCATACCGAAACCGATACACAGTGGCTCCTGCTTGCCGTCCTTCAGGACGATAATTGTGCCGCTGTGCAGCTCCTCGAAACTATGGCAGCGGATCTGGATGCCCTTGCCGATGCCTGTCTGGGAAAACCCTCGCTCCGACATGCATCCCCTGCACTGCCCACTGCCAAGGAATTCCCCAACCTCTTCCGCTACGGGAAACTCCTCACAGGGACGGATGCCTCGCAGGATCCGCTGATCGGCAGGGAAGAGGAGGTTACCCGTGTCCTCCAGATTCTTTCACGCCGCAGCAAAAATAATCCCTGCCTTGTCGGTGATCCCGGTGTCGGCAAAACTGCCATCGTGCAGGGCGTTGCGGAGCGTTTTGCAAAAGGGGAAGTCCCTGCACAGCTTCAGGGTATGTTCATCTTTTCCCTCGACCTCGGCTCACTCCTCGCCGGTGCAAAGTACCGTGGAGATTTTGAGGAGCGTGTCCGTGCCTGTGTGGATGAGGTCACTTCAGGCGGCAGGATCATCCTATTTATAGATGAGCTGCATACGATTGTCGGAGCAGGTGCCGCCGAGGGGGCGATCGATGCTGCCAATATGCTCAAACCACGTCTTGCAAGAGGGGATCTGCGGATCATTGGTGCAACGACTCCGGCAGAATATCATAAATCCATCGGCAAGGACGGTGCACTTGCCCGACGCTTCCAGTCCGTGGAGATCCGTGAGCCGTCACCGGAACAGACCCTCGCCATCCTCGGGGGACTGCGTGAAAGCTATGAGTCCTATCACGGCGTTACCATTTCTGACGAAGTTCTCAGAGCCTGTGTGAACCTCTCGGAGAAATATATCAGCGGCAAGAGCTTTCCGGATAAGGCGATCGACCTCATGGATGAAGCCTGTGCCCGTGCCGCCATCCGTTCACAGGGCAAAACGGGCGAAACCGCCGTCACAGCCGAGGATGCCGCCGCCGTTGCATCCGTGAGAACGGGCATTCCGCTGCGGCAGATGACCGCCGCCGAACAGGAACGCCTGCTCCTTCTCCGCACGGAGCTGAACCGTGAGATCATCGGGCATGATGAGATCATCGAACGCCTGTCCGATGCCGTCTGCCGTGCCGGAAGCGGTTTCCGTGACATCCGCCGTCCCGTCGGTTCGTTCCTCCTGCTCGGTCCGACCGGTGTCGGCAAGACCGGACTTGTCCGTGCCCTTGCCAGATGTCTGCACGGCTCGGAGGATGCCCTCCTGACCGTGGATATGTCCGAATATATGGAGCCGCATTCTGCTGCAAAGCTCATCGGTGCACCGCCCGGCTATGCAGGCTATGAGGAGGAAACCAAGTTCTGTGAGCATATCCGCCGCCGTCCGTGCAGCGTGGTGCTCTTTGATGAGATCGAAAAAGCCCACCCCGATGTGCTCCATATCCTCCTGCAAATGCTTGAGGACGGCGTACTCACCGATGGTGCAGGCAGAAAGATCAGCCTCCGCAGTTCCATGATCTTCATGACCTCCAACCTCGGCATGCACGAAACCACGCAGAGCGTCGGGTTCATCCAGCGTTCCGAAACGGTACAGCGTGCACCGGAAGCCCTCCGGAAAGCCCTCCCTGCGGAGCTGCTCAACCGTATGGATGAGATCCTGACCTTTTCACGGCTCAGTGAGGAAAGCCTTGCAGCCATCGCACGGCGACAGCTTGCGGAGGTTGCAGAACGTGCGGACAGAATGGGACTGACGCTCCACTTCTCAGAAGAAGCCATCCGCACCGCTGCATCCTGTGCGGAAACGAGGGAATACGGTGCACGCCCCATCCGCCGTTTCATCACAAGGGAGGTGGAAAACCCGCTTTCCCGTATGTGGCTGAAAGGCGAGATCCACGCCGGCGACCATGTGCAGATCACAGGAAATGACGGCGTACTGCGGTTCCTGACAGGGGCAGCGGTGTGATTGCTGTATACCGTTGCTTTCAAGGGGCGTAAGCCCCTTGGTTGCTGCAGGCAGCGAATCTTCCTCTATGGAAAGAAACAAAACTTTTTCATATTTTTTTGTATTTTTTTACAATTTTAAGATTCCTTTAAGAAAACGCCCGTATAATGAAAACAATCGCAGGGGTCATCCGCCGTGCAAATAGGAGCGTACCCCTCGGCATACGGAAAATTCTATGATATAAAGGAGCGATTTTTATGAAAAAGCATGTTTTCAAACGCAGTTTCGCAGGTCTGATCGCAGCAGGTACCATGTGTGCAGCAATGCCCGCATTCGAGATCTCCGCAGCACAGACACTCGCAGGTGACCTCAATCTGGACAGCACTGTCAGCGTTGCCGATGTTGTCATGATGCAGAAATATCTGCTCGGTCTGGCTTCCCTCTCCGGTGATGCATTTGATAATGCCAATGTATCCGCAGACAATGCGGTCAATGCATTCGATATGGCAGTACTCAAGAAGATGGTGACAAAGGGCACAACCACCGAACCGGATCAGCCTGTTGAGCCTACCGGCGACAATGTGGTAACTGCAATTGCTTATGATGCTGCAAGCGTCACACTGTACAATGCAAACGGCGAAGTCGTAACAGAGCCGACCAATGTCACAGCAAGCGGCACAACTGTCACCGTGATCCAGCCCGGTACGATCGATGTCAGCGGTACCTGCGATACTGCACAGATCATCGTGGACGTTGACAAAACAACCTATGTGGACGGCGAAGTAGAGCTGGCACTCAAGGGTGCAAACCTCTCCAACTCCAGCACATCCCCGATCTATGTTGCACAGGTGGACGGCGAAGCAGTCATCTCCGTGAAGAACGGCTATGAAAATACCATTTCCGATGGTACAAGCTATACCAATGCGGATGGTGATATGGGTGCCATCTATGCCTGTGATGACCTCAAGATCAAGGGCAAGGGTACTCTGACTGTCAACGGCAACGGCGGTGACGGTATCGTCTGCAAGAATGACATCAAGCTCTACAATGGTACACTCATTGTCAATGCTGTGGATGACGGTATCCGTGGCAAGGACAGCGTCACGGTTGGTGATGTGGATGATACGGACTTCAGTGCACTGAATGTTACCATCAATGCAAAGGGCGGCGACGGCATCAAGTCCACCGAAACCGATACCACTTCCGGCAAGGGCTATGTGGAAGTGAACGGCGGTACACTCAATATTACATCCTATGGCGATGGTATCAGCGGCGTGCAGACTGTTAACATCAACGGCGGTACACTGGATATTGAAACCACCGGCAGCAAGGATTCCGGCAGTGCAAAGGGCATCAAGTCCGGTGAAACAGATGACGAAACAGGCACAGTGACCACCGGTGTTGTGAACATCAACGGCGGCACACTGAACCTCAATACCAATGATGACGGCATCAACTCCAACGGCGATGTCAACATGCTCGGCGGTGTCACAGAAATCACCGTCAAGGGCACAACCTCCGGCTATCAGGGCGTTCATGCAGATGCAGCTGTAACCCTCGGCAATGCCGGCAGCGAAACAGTCTACAACGATATGACGCTTATCATCTATCAGGCATATGAGGGCATCGAAGCTATGAACATTTACCAGAAGAGCGGTACAACGATCGTTTCCTCTACGGATGACGCTTATAATGTAGCAGGCGGTGCGGATAACTCCGGTTCTTCCGGCATGTGGCCCGGTCAGGGCGGCGGCATGGGCAGCAGTTCCGGCGGCGTTCTGGAGATCAGCGGCGGCTTCTCCATCGTAAGTGTTGCTTCCGGCGACCATGATGGTTACGACTCCAACGGTTCTCTGACAATTTCCGGCGGTATTTGTGTTACCAATGGTCAGGATGCGTTCGACTGTGACGGCGGCATCTCTTATACTGGCGGTGTATATGTCAAGGACATCGGCTCCCAGATGGGCGGCATGGGCGGCATGGGAGGCGGCTCTTCCATGACAGAATCCGTCAATGTATCCGCATCCGTAAGTGCCGGCACAAGAGTGACTCTCTGCGACGGCAGCGGCAATATCATCGTATCCTTCATTGCTGACAAGCAGTGCTCCAGCCTTGTTGCAGGCTGCACAGCCTACAGCGGTGCGACCTTCTACACGGGCGGTGAGCTGAATGGTTCCACCTACTTCCAGGAATATGACCAGACACAGCTTGCTGCATACGGCGGCACACTCTCCGGCGGTACCGCAGTCAGCGGCTCTTCCTCCGGCGACAATAACCAGTGGTGGTAAACAATAAAAGGTTCACCTAAAGTTTCTCCATAATTTCCCATACGAGGAATGCCCCCGATCAATCGGATCGGGGGCATTTCACGGAAGAGAGCCTGTTCACTTTTTTGTGAACAGGCTCTGCTTGTTATTCCACTGTCAGCGGCAGCTCCTCTACGATCAGGAGTGCCCTTTGCAGGATCAGGAGCATGTCTGCGGAATCGACCGACTGATCCAGATTGACATCCGCTTCTTTCTGCTGGGCTTCATTCAGAGGATCACCAATCATCAGATTGCGGTTGAGTGTCAGAACGTCCGCAATGGTAACACCGCCGTCAAGGTTGACATCACCCGTTCCCGTCAGTGTGATCGGATATTCTACCACGATCTTTGCGAAGTAAATGTCTGCACCGCAGTAGGCAAATACCATTGCCGAACCATTGGAAATGCCCGTGAGCTGTCCGCTGCTGTCCACTGTGACCACATTTTCATTGAACGACTGCCATGTGATCTCACCGTCATAGCCCGAGCAGGTGAGCGAAACCTTCTGTTCCGGATCACGCAGATATATGGTCTGCATTCCTTCGCCCATAATGTCGTAAATACCGTCCTTTGTGACTGTCACCACACAGGTCAGCATCTTGTTGTCAGCAATCGCATAGATCATGCATTCACCCTCTTTTTGGGCTGTGACAACACCATCCTCAACCGTTGCAGTCAGGTCGGAGGTGGTGATCCAGAGCACATTTTCCGCATTGGTGACGGAAAGCGTTTTCGTATCTCCCACCGTAAGCCGGATCTCGGAATGACTCAGCTTCGGAGCGTTTGGATCCACCACCTGAATGCCGCCGTCCACTGCGGCTGACTGGACATCCTCCAGCAGATCCGTTCGTTCTGTATCCACCCACAAGCCGGGTTTCTGATTCACCTTTGTCCATGTGAAGGAAACAGGATAATTCGCACCGTCTGCCGCATCCGCCGGAACGGAGAAATACAGCGTGAACATCAGCTCCGTCTGTGCCTCATTTTCCGTTGAAAGGGAAGTGCCGGCACCGCAGAACCAGACGAGATTCTTTTGCGGATTGATGCACCAGCTGTGCGAAGCTCCGGCAGCATTCTCCGCACGCACATCCTCAAGGATCAGGTCGTTGTCGTAGGTGATGCCATAGGATGTTGCCAGAAACCCCTCCGTATTGTCAGTGATCGTGACCTCCATTGCGATGGTTTCACCGGCTGCCGCTTGTTCCGGCGTGATCTCGGCTGATTCGATCGTCAGTACCGGCACACTGCCTGCCGCCGTCGGCAGGGGAAGCATACCGGCGAGCATTGCCGCACATGCCGCCAATGCTGTAATCGTTTTCGGAAATTGCAGCTTTCTCATATTGATACCCTCCATTCTATATGCAGCTGCATGTTTTGACGACCGGCAGCTGCTTCTGACATTTCCAACAGGCACAGCTGACTCTTTGCACAAATTCTTTCTGCCAATGTTCTGAAAAATGTCACTCTATACCATAGATTATATCACAAATTGTAAAAAACGTCAATGCTGTTCATAATTTTGTTAGAATTTCGGGGGTCAGAATGTCAAATACTATACGCATTGTACAAAAAACAAATCATATTCCGTGTAGAATATGAAAATTAAAAAACAAAATCGAAGCTAACTTGCACTTATTCACAAAATATCCGTTTTAGTTTTACTGAAAATTCATAAAATGTTTTTTTGTACAGGATATTCCTCGTGCAGATATATGATATAATATAAAATGACAAAGAGTGTATGGCAGAAAATGCATTCATCACCAGAATTTTTCTGTCAGGGAGCAAACATAGCAGGGAGGTGAACATGTGCAGGAACTGAATTCGGAGCGAGTCATCGACGTTGTGGAGGATTTTGCATGTCCGCAGCAGACCGAATGCTACCATGAGGCATTCCGGAAATGGAGGCGGCGTGAGAAAAACCGCTATGCCTTCCGCTGTAAGAAGCACCCGAAGGAAGCGGCATTCTCCGAAAGCAAGGCAGTGAGCACGGAAACGCCGGCACAGATCGAGCAGGGTGTGCTCGGCAGGCTCGGCTATCTGATCGGCTGTCTGATGATATTGTATCTCGTTGTGGAAAATGTGCTTGATAAGGTGATCGTTCTCGTGCTCAATCTTATGGGTCTGCATGTTTCCATTTCGTTCTGGGATTCCGGTTTTTTCGGGGATGAGCTGGGTGTATTTCTCAGCGTCATGCTGGTGAATTGCCTCAAATACCTCCTGCCCGCACTGCTCTTCCAGCTGATCCTGCGGTTTCCGCTGCGTGTGGGTGTGCCCATGCGGATCGCCAAAGCAGAACCGCTTTTGTTCGGTGCGGTGCTGACAATGCTGCTCAGTGCAGGGCTTGGCATGTTCTTTGTGTCCAGCTCACAGGAGCTTGAAAAATACAAGCTCATCTGCAATGCAGCGGATATGGAGGATAACCGCATGGTACTGTACATGCTCTTCACCATATTTGCCCTGCCGATCATGATGGAGCTTCTGCTCCACGGTGCACTGTTTCAGGCACTCCGGCAGTTCGGGGATGCCTTTGCATCATTAGCTGTGACGCTGGTTGCCGCATGCCTGATGCACAATCCGCTGGACTCGCTGCGTTCAGCGATCATCACGCTCACGATCTCCTATTTCGTACTCCGCAGCGGCAGCTTCCTGACTGCGATCATGCTCCATATTGTGCATGAGATCTACATGTTCGCCCTGTTCTACATCGAAACATTCGGCAGTGTCTATTCCCTGCAATGGTGGCTGACGATCCTTCTGCCCTGTGTGGTGGGTCTGATCACGGGTGTCTACATCCTCTGGCACAGAAAGCCCTCCGAGGAAGCGGATCCGTACAATCACACCTTCCTTCGGCTGCCTGACAAGATCACCGCTTTCTTTTCCAGCTTCCCGATGCTCAGCGTGATCATTGTCAGCATTGTTCTTGCGGTTATTTCTGTCTATATTTCTTGAAAATTCTGAACCGTCCGCTTTGAAGGCGGACGGTTTTTTAGGAGGTACCATGGAATCACATGAATTTTATATGCACCGAGCCCTTGAGCTTGCCGCAAAGGCGGCGGAGCTGGGGGAGGTGCCCGTGGGGGCGGTCATCGTCTGGAAAACCACGGGAGAGATCGTAGGGGAGGGGTACAACCTCCGTGAAACCGGCAAGCATGCCCTTGCCCATGCGGAGATGATGGCAATTGATGCTGCCTGCCGGAAGCTCGGCGGCTGGCGTCTTCCGGAATGTGCCATGTATGTGACACTCGAACCATGCCCCATGTGCGGCGGTGCCATCTTGCAGGCACGCATCGACGAGGTGTATTTCGGTGCATATGATGCCAAAAGCGGTGCAGTCTGCTCCGTGCAGCGGATGTTTGACCTGCCCTACAATTGGCAGCCCGCCGTCACCGGCGGCATGATGCAGGAAGAATGCAGCGGCATCCTCTCCGCTTTTTTTCGCATGCTCCGCCAGAAAAAGCAGAATCTGAAAAAAACAGCCGCTGGGTCTTGCAATGACTCGGAAAATATGGTATAATGGGTATATATCTTGTGAAAGGAGTATCTGCGGCAGTTCCGCAGATCAGTGATAGAATATGAAAACCAGAAAGTATTTATGTGCACTTCTCGCATTCGTGACACTCGCAGCAGTTGGCTGCAATAAGCCGGAGGGCAGTGCGACCGTATATGAAAGCGGTCAGACACAGCCGGCAGAAACCGATGCAACCTATGAGGAAGTCAAGACCTTCTACGGAGAATCCGCAGAGGTGGGCGGCATGACCGTGACTGTGACCAAGGTCGAGGATCCGGAGATCATTATGGACAATTCCGGCAAGATGGCAGTGTTCTTTTCCGTGACGATCGACAATGGCACAGAGGACGCAGTTCCGGCAAATTACCTGAACAACTTCACCCTGACCGTGGACGGCGAGTACCTCGAAGCCGCTGACTGCTTCACCATTCCGGTCATGAAAAAGCTCTATGATACTTACGGTGAAGAGGCACTCCAGACTGATATTGCAGCCGGTGAATCCGTTTCCGGTTATCTTGCAGCAGAGGTCGATCCTGATTTTGAGGAGCTTGCACTGCACTACCTCCCCAAGACTTCCGATCGTGGTTCCCGTGTGACCGTGGAGCTGACGAGGGACAATATGACAGCAGCTGAATAAACACAAACCCCGTTCTGACCGGAACGGGGTTCATTTTTCGGACTGCATTACAAACAAAGATCCGGCAGAATCCATCTGCCGGATCTCTTATTTTCTCTTACTTTACAGGAAGTTCCTTCAGGATCTTGACTGCATACTTGAGGATGTTCAGTGCGTCCGCAGAAGTCGGCTCGCCGTCGCAGTCAACGTCTGCATTCTTGATGCTCTGCTCGGAAAGTGTCTCGCCGATCATCAGATTCTTGTTCAGTGCAAGTACGTCTGCAATGGATACTGTGCCGTCACCATTGACATCACCGTAAACAACTTCATCCGGAGCAGCAGTATCACTCGGATCAGTATCGCTCGGATCGGTTTCTTCCGTTGCCGGAGGTGTATCGGGAGCGTCAGAAGAATAGAGATCAGCCGGCAGCTCATCGAGCATAATGCAGTAATCGCTTGTCAGCAGCTCTGTCAGGGCCTCCTTGTCCTGATAATTGTCACCGCTGATGAAATTATCCTGACCGTTGTCATACCATGTGCAGAAGTACAGCCAGCCAGCCTTTTCGATGGTCATGTTGTCCAGACTCGGAACGGAGCTGTTCTCGGGCATTGCAACCATCTTCTTGCCGTCCACATAGTTGTACAGATCGTAGAAAATGCCGGTTTCAGCGTCCAGATTCGGGCCGCTTGTCAGACCGTCATGACGGTTGTACTGGGTGTTGTACTTATCCAGACCAACAATGTCCACATAGTCATCACCAACATACCATTCTGCGGAAGCCGGTGACCAGTTGTAGAGGTTCTGTACCCAGATCAGGTTGTGCAGACCATAGGTTTCAGTCAGCTCTGTATAAAGGTACTTCCAGAGTGCCTTGTAGGTTTCTGCACCCTCCTGTGCCCACCAGAACCATGCACCTTCGCCGTTGATACCGCCGTTGCCCTCTGCTTCATGGAACGGACGGAACATGATCGGTGCACCTGCTTCCTGTGCAAGGAGGAACTGTTCAGCGAGATCCTCAATGCAGAGATTCAGGAAATCATTTTCCTTTGTACCCTCAACAACAGCATTTGCAACGCTGAAGGAGGAGTTGTTCTTATAGCTTGCTGCGGACCAATCCACCGGCTCGCCCAGCTCATAGCTGCCGAAATCGGTCGGGAGATTCAGGTGCCAGCAAACAGTAGCGATACCATTCTTCTCTGTTACCCAGTTGATCAGACGCTCTGTGGAGCCGTCCTCCCAGCCGTACAGGGGGTTGTAGTTCATCAGGTCAAAGCCACGGATCGCCGGGAAGGAACCGGAAAGGCTCTCCATGTACTCAAATTCCAGATCATAGTTGGTATGCTTATAGCAGCGGTTCTGGCTGTCATACTCATACTTCTTGCCGTTTTCGTCGTAGCACTTCCATACAAATGTGCTGCCGTCGTCAGCAGTTGCGAGGTCAGCCTCATCATAGGTATACACATTGCCCTCGCTGTCGGTCAGATTGCCGGCTGCGGTATTCAAGGTCAGGGAGTGTGTGGACTGGTGCATGGAGCTGCCGCCGCCGTAGATCTCCTGCTGACCTGCAAGGATATGATCGCCGTAAACAGATGCAAGGTACTGCATCAGGGACTTGGTTTCCGGTGTTGCATCGGGGTCACAGGGAACGCTGTTGCCCTTCAGCTCCGGCAGAACTGCTTCCTTGATGGTGATGGTATCATACGCAACATAGCCATATTTCGGCATGAACTCGATGGTGTTCACACCTGCATTCAGGCGGAAATTACCAAAGCTGAAATCCGTCCATTCAGCGGTGTAGGGGAATGTTTTCATGTATTCAGAGCCATTGACTGCCACAGTGCTCTGTCTGCCCTCTTCATTGAGGATCTGTGCATAGCGGCATGTGATCTCATACATACCATCCTCCGGCACCTCTACTTCGAGTGTGATATTACTGCTGGTGTGGTACACGAAGCCATCACCGCTGTAACCGGGGAGCTGGGTTTCATAGATACTTGTCCAGACATTCTCAGGATCAAGCACCTCCGCCTCATAGGTGCCAAGCTCCAGTGCGGAAGCCTGATACAGGGGCATTGCACTGCACATGGAAAGGCTCATTGCAGCTGCCAGTGCAGCGGATGTGAGCTTTCTGAAAGATTTTTTCATTTCTACCATTCCTTTCTGTATATTAAGGTACTCTCATTATACCACAAACTGCACAAGATTTCCAGCTAAAATTTGCACAAATTTTTAGCATGCGTTTTAGGTAAAATAGCACATCTATTTACTTTAATTAAAAAACTGTAAATATTCATTTCATTTTTCGCATGAATTCCCTATGGGGCTGCAAAATATTTCCGGAACTTCTCCGCATTCTTCTCATAGAGCAGATCCGCCATCGTATCCGCAATGCGGATGAGCATTTTTTCATAGGCACACTGCATCGGGGAAACCTCGGCTTCATCCCCTGTTTCCAGACGGTTCAGACAGCCGCAGGAATTCGTGCATCGCTCACGCAGATCACATTCCCTGCACTCCTCCGGCAGAACATGCACACGGCTTGCGATCGCCGTTTGTTTCTGCACATCCAGCCCCCCGAACACATCGCCCATGCAGAAATCTTCGTCCCCGATGAACTGCGTGCAGGCGTAGATCTTCCCGTCCACATTGACCGGCATCTGCCGCTGTCCGAGGTGGCAGCGGTCGGCAGGATTCTCACCCCTGATGCACTGCCGGATCTTCGCATCGAACGGGCTGAAATAGAACGCTTTCCCTTCAGAAAAGCATTTTGCATAGAAGGCGGAAATGTCGGTCAGCTCCTTTTCCAGCATTCCGAGGTGTTCCTCCGTCCACTGCACACGTTTCCCGTAGGCAGGCGTTGCGGTGATACGCCGGAATCCCAGATCGCAGAGATATTTCACAGAATCCGCAAACTGTCCCACCGCCTGCGGTGCAAGGGTCATCATCGCATAGGAACGGGGCATTTCCTCCAGAAGCAGCCTTGCCGCCCTCTCCGCATCCGCAAGGCTGGAGCTGCCGTCCGCATAGGGACGGCTGATGCCCTGTGCCAGCCCGTCAAAGGACATGGCGATCGTCATACCGACGGATTTTGCATGATGCAGGAACGTCCTGTCGAGAAGCGTTCCATTCGTCGTCATCTTGCACTGGAACGGCTTTCCGGTTTGGTGGGAGAGGGATTCGCAGTGATCGAGGGCGATGCCGATCAGCCTTTTTTCCAGCAGCGGTTCACCGCCGAAAAAGCAGAGTCCGGCGGTTTTTCCCTTGGAAAAGGCAAGCTCACACGCCGCATGCAGCACGTCCTCCGTCATGCGGCGTGGGTGCTTTTCATGGATGCAGTAAACACAGTCCATATTGCAGTTTTCCGTCAGATGGAGCGTGAAATTCATGGCTTACTCCGTTTCTGTGATGAAAAGCCCCGGTACAGCCGGCGGAATGTCCGAAGCCGGAATTTCATTCACCGCAATATCTCCTGCAATTTCAAGCTCCGGCTTAGGGGGGGCCGGTTCCGTGTCCGGAAAGGTGAACTCCGCAACACCGGCTGCAAGGGACTCGGAGAGGGGACAGGTTTCTTCCGGTTCCATGACCACATCACCGGCAAGCATCACCTCTGTGAATTCCTCCTCGGTCGTATCCTCCGTGGTATCCTCCGTCACGAATGCTGCATCGCCAGCCAGCTGCACACATGTGGTATCCTCCGGCACATCCATGTCACCGTCGAGCTGCACATCACCGGCAGGATCCGTGCATCCGGTCATTCCTCCTGCAAACAGCATTGCCGCAAGTCCTGCGGCATATTTCGGAAGCTTGTAATTCTTTTCGGGGTTGCGTTTCATATCCTCCACTCCTCTCAATCCAGTTCATGTATCTGCTGATAAATATCCTGCATCCGAAGGTCGGTCATGGAGATGATCTCCGCACATTCCTTCAGCTCTTCTTTCAGCGACAGCGGCACCTCACAGCTCGTCTTATAATGCAGCTGGTGCTCCAGTGCTGCCCAGAAATCCATTGCGATCGTGCGGATCTGGATCTCTACGGGCACACGCTTCTTTGTTGCCGCCATGTATACCGGCACCGTAATGACCATATGAAAGCTCCGGTAGCCGCTGGGCTTGGGGTTCTTGATATAGTCCTTTACCTTCACCAGCTTGAATTCATCATGCCTTGTGAGCAGCTCCGCAATCGCATAGATATCATCTATGTAGTAACAGATGACACGCACACCGGCAATGTCCATCAGATGCTGTTCCGCTGATTTTGCAGAAACCGGATGCCCCTTTTTCTGAAGCTTTCCCACAATGCTCTGCGGTGACTTGATGCGGCTCTTGATGTTGTGGATGGGATTCCGCTGGAATTTCATGCTGAATTCATTGTCATAAATGCTGAGCTGTGTCTTGACGATCTCCGCAGCGGATTCATATAAATGCTCCAGCTCCAGGAATTCATAGAATGCATTGATGATCTGCTCCCTCTGTGCCGGAACGATCTGCCCGATCGTATCAAGGTAAAAATTCTGTTCGTCCATATCTGCACCTGCTTTCTGTTCTGTATCATTTTCGGGCGAAAGCAGACACAAGGACCTGCTTTTGCTTTGGGCAACGCCTTTATTCTATCGTATAATACACTTTGCTTGCTACCAGCTCATCTGCAATGCTTTCAATGTAGGACTCGCTGAGAGTGTCCACAGCAAAAAGCTTTGCACGGGATGCGTCATCCAGCTCGATCTTGAAAGTCACATTGGAATATCTGATGTTTTCAAGCACATCGTTCTGCAGTTCCGGTGCTTCCTCCGGAGCAAAGAAGAAATCATCCTTGTGTTTTGTGAGCGTCTCCTGACCGTGCTCCAGATCGAAATAAAGATCCATAAAGCCCAGCGTGGAATATAATGTATATATGCCGTCAAGTGAAGAATAGCTGATCAGGAAGTCGTATTCCTCGACCATATCGCTGACGGTCTTGCCTTCCAGAGATTTCACGAATGCGTCAAGATTTTTGTCAGTATAGTCATCGTGCTTTGCGTAAACGAACAGGATGTCGGAAATACGCCAAAAACCGCTGACCTCAAAGCCGATATCCTCCAGCTCTGCAAGTGTCTTTCCAGCCATTTCATTCAGCACATATGTTTCCTGCACTGTTTCCTGTGGCGGTGCAAGATAATCATAGATGCTTTTCGTGCCGCCCGCACCCCGATACGCCGCATACTGTAAAATCAACGCTGCGTCTGCGGCATCGACATCGTCATCACCATCCAGATCTCCGCCAACAAACTGTACCGCCGATACCGGCATTGCCATTGTGCCTGCTGCTGCTGCGATCGTGAGCAGGAATGCTGCTGCTTTCTTCCAATTCATCATAAAATCCTCCTTATTATGCTTCATCTTTTTATGGTATGAGGTTTCTATCATTATACCATAGTTTTCCTCACATTTCAAGTGCTTTTGCACAAATTTCATGCTGATTTTCATTAATTTTCACTAATTTTTCCAAAAATACCAAAAAACGCTTGACTTAGTAGCGGAAATATACTATAATGAGAATATAGTTAGTAGTCGGATGATACCAACTGCAAAATCAGAACAGAGAGCAATGGATTCCGCTGTTCAGGCAAGAAAAAACACCCGAACCGCATCACAGAAAGGAGCATCATCATGAAATACAAACTCGGACTTTACGGCGGCAGCTTCAATCCGCTGCATATGGGGCATGTGGAGTGCATCATCCGCAGTGCCAATCAATGCGAACGCCTGCTCGTGGTCATCAGCCACGGCACAAACCGCAGGGAGATCGACGTGCGTGAGCGTTACCGCTGGATCTACCAGCTCACCAAGCACATCGGCAATGTGGAGCTGATGATTCTGGAGGATACCGCAGCCACCAAAGCGGACTACAACTGTGAGGAATGCTGGTTTGCGGATGCACAGAAAGTGCGTGAGCGAGTCGGAGCACCCATCAATGCGGTGTTCTGCGGCAGCGACTACGGCGAGGACAGCTTCTGGGCGAAATGCTATCCGGAGGCGGAGCTTGTGATCTATCCGAGGAACGGCATTTCCTCCACACTGATCCGTGAAAATCCCTACCGGCACTGGGAGCTTCTCCCGAATGTGGTGAAACCGCATTATGTGAAAAAGGTGCTCCTCATCGGTGCGGAGAGCACGGGCAAATCCACGCTGACGGAGAATCTGGCGAATTACTTCAACACCAATTTTCTGGAGGAGGTCGGACGGGATATTTCCGAGCGTTCCGGCACGGATACCCTCATGCTGCCGGAGGATTTCACGGACATTCTGCTGACGCACAAGCTGCGTGAACGTGAAGCGGTGAAGCACAGCAGAATGGTGCTGTTTGAGGATACGGACTGCCTGATTACCCGCTTCTTTCTGGAATTTCTGGAGGGGAAGGACAAGGAACGGAACATCGCCCTTGCAAATGCCATTGCATCGCTGAATGACTACGATCTGATCCTCTTTCTGGAGCCGGATGTGAAATTCGTGCAGGACGGCGATCGGAGCGAGGTCATTGCGGCAGATCGGGAATATTACAGCACCGCCATCAAAAATCTCTATCGGGAGCATGGTTTTGCTTTTGTGGAGGTGCGTGGCAGCTACGAGGAGCGTTTTCAGAGGGCTGTGGAGCTGACAAGGGAAATGCTGAATATCTGACAGGAGGAATCATCATGAACATTCTCAAAAAAATTGCCGCCTACATGACCCCATTCCAGTGGTTTGAGGTACTGGGTGTCATCGGCTTTACCATCTATTTTGCAGTGATTGACAAAGAAAGTGAAATGTGGTATACTATCCTTAGTTCCATTGCTGCCATCGCCGGCATCTTCTGCGTGGTGCTCTGTGCAGCAGGGAGAAAATCTCAATATTACTGGGGATTTATCAATATTGCAGGCTATGTTGCGGTTTCGTGGATGATGAAATTCTACGGAGAAGTCATGCTCAACGCACTCTATTACCTGCCCACGCAGTTTCTGGGGCTGTATCTCTGGAACAAGCACTCCGCACAGGAGGAGGGCTTTGTCAAGTGCCGCCGACTCAGCCCCCTCTGGACATGTATTCTGCTGGTCGTGTCGGCTCTGGGCATCTGGGGCTATAAGTACCTGCTGACCGCACTCGGCGGCAATGCGGCATGGCTTGACAGTGCCAGCACGGTGATCTCCATCGTAGCCAATGCACTGATGGTGCTCCGTTTCCGTGAACAGTGGCTTCTGTGGATCATTGTGGATGCGGTGACCGTTGTGATGTGGCTCGGCACGGGCGATTACATCATGACCGCAATGTGGGCGTTCTATCTGCTGAATGCGGTGTACGGATTTGTGACGTGGACACGGAAGAGCAGAGCATAAGGGGGTATGGGGGAAAGCAACGCCTTTGCCTTGGAGCGATTGAGTTTACGATTGATAAGCAGACAGTCAGTGAGCTTGCGAACGCTGCTGGTCGCTTATGCATAGCTGCGTAAAGGCAAACCTGTCTGCGTTGCGTCCCCCATTTTAGATCAGAGGGTATGGGGGAAAGCAACGCCGTCAGAATCATCTGCTTCCTGCGACGGAAGTTCCCGAACCGCATGATTCCTTTACTCACTCCGTTCGTGCGGAATCATCGCTATTGGCAGTCATGATCTCATTTTTCATAACAATTCCCACGAAAGGACGATTTCCATGAAATACAAACTCGCCATCTTCGACCTTGACGGTACGATCCTCAATACATTGGAAGATCTCACGGACGGTACCAATTTTGCCCTCTCCGCATGCGGATACCCCGTCCGCACGATCGAGGAAGTCCGCCGCTTTGTCGGCAATGGCATCCGCAAGCTGATCGAACGTGCTCTCCCGTCCGGTACGCCGGAAGCGGAAATTGACCGTGTACACGGTATTTTTGCACCGTATTATAAAGAGCACTGTGCGGTCAGAACCCGTGCCTATGACGGCATACCGGAGCTGCTCCTTGCCCTGCGTGAACAGGGCATGCTGACTGCCGTCCTTTCCAATAAGGCGGATTTCGCAGTCCAGCCCCTTGTGCAGCAGTATTTTCCCCAGCTGTTCGATCTTGCCCGTGGTGAGATCGCAGGCGTTCCAAGAAAACCTGCTCCCGATGCCGTTTTCCAGATCCTTGCACAGCTCGGTGTGGAAAAAGAACACGCCGTCTATATCGGGGATTCCAATGTCGATGTGGAAACTGCACGCAATGCCGGTCTTGCCTGCATCTGTGTCGATTGGGGCTTCCGTGACCGTGAACAGCTCCTCGCTGCCGGTGCCGGACAAATCGTTTCTTCGCCGGAGGAGCTGCTGCATGCTCTCCTCTCATAATATCACTCAAACAGCGGCTGTCACCACAAAGCCGCTGTTTGTTTTTCTATCATCCTCGTTGCGAAATTCAAGAATGATTTGTGAGCATGATATTGACATTTCATCTATAAAATATTGACAAAATATGAAATATATGGTATATTATACATATCTTCAATATTTAGGGGGAGTCAGTGATGAAGAAAGAACAAAGAAACACATGGAAACGCACCGCCGCTTGGCTCTGTGCAGCAGTCATCAGCTTCGGTGCAGCAGCTCCGGCTGTGTCCGCAATCGAGATCGCACCGCAGGAAAGCGGCATCACCGCAAAGGCAGAAAACCTCCTCACAAGGGATGTCATCTGCCAGAACCAGAGTGGTGTGAACTATTGGGAATCCGAGCATTTCCAGTTCATCTGGGGCAGCTACGGCACGGAAAGCTCCAGAGTGACGCAGGAATTTCTGGAGGGCAATGCCAAGCACCTTGAAGCCTGCTGGGATGTCTACATGAATCACCTGCAAATGGCACCGCCCACGCAGTCCGTGAACCTGTCCCTGCGTGACGGCAATGAGTACAAGACCAATATCTATATCTCCGGCACAGGACTGGAGGCTTTCACCGATGACTGGGCATATATGTCCTACGATTCCGGCGGATTCGGCTATATGTTCTGCTGTGTGGATTCCATGGCATATGATACGCCGTCCTGGGTCATGCCCCATGAATTCGCCCACGTTGTCACCGCCCATCAGCTCGGCTGGAATGAGAACAAGTACACCTATGCATGGTATGAAACCATGGGCAACTGGTTCCGTGAGCAGTTCCTCTACTCCGATTACTATGCACCATGGGCGGAGTCCGTCGGCGGTACGGATTTCTTTGAAACCTACATGAAAAACCTTTGCTTTACCTTCCCGTTCGGACGGGATTATTACGCAGCATGGCCGTTCCTCCAGTATCTGACCGAGAATCCCGACAATCTGGAGGGTTACGGTACGGACTTTGTGAAAACCATGCTTCAGGAGGGGCAGAGGGATGAATATCCGCTGACCATGATCGACCGCCTCGCTCCGGCGGATATGAAGGATACCCTCGGTCACTTCGCCAAGAGAATGGCAACGCTCGACCTTGCACAGCAGGACCGCTACCGTGCAAGACTGAACCAGCTGTTCTGGAACGGTGCATGGAACTGGGGTGAGATCTACACACCCCTTGACCGCAGCACGGACGATCCGAACTATTATACTGTCCCCACCGAACGTGCACCCCAGCAGGCAGGCATCAACCTCGTGCCTCTGAATCCCACGGGTGACACCATTTCCGTCACGCTCGAAGGTCTGACCAAGGTGCAGGGTGCGGACTGGAGAGCCTGCATCGTGGTGGAGCAGAGCGACGGAACCACCCGTTATTCCGATCTTTTCCGATCCGGTGAAACCATGCAGATGGCGTGGAATGCCGGCAGTGATGTGCAGGCATTCCTGACCGTTGCCGCAACTCCCGACACGAATACCTATGTGCAGGTGGGTCTGCCCTATGGTCCGGATTCTGAGTTTGCAGAAACCAATTATCCCTTTGATTCCAAGACACGCTATCCCTATGCCGTGACCCTGACCGGAGCTGAGATGCAGTACGAGCAGACCAGCGGCGGTGCATCATACGGCGGCTATCATCCGAACGGCGGCGGCTTTGTTGCAGCCACCGCAAGCGTTGACGCAAGTGTCTATGTCGGACCGAATGCCAAAGTACTCGACTATGCGACCGTGACCGGAAATGCAGTCATTACGGACTATGCGACCGTCTGCGGCAGTGCGAATGTTTCCGGCAATGCCATTGTCAGCGGTCATGCGGTGATCGCTGAACGTGCAAGCGTCCGTGACAATGCCATCATCAGCGACTATGCCGGTGTGATGGGCAATGCCGTTGTCAGCGACTACGGCAGAGTGCTCGAAAGCGGTCTGATCTACAACGACTATCAGGTAAGCGGCAATGCAGCCGTCAAGGGCGTGGCGTTCTGCATGGCAAAGGGTTCCCTCTCCGGTCAGGCAATTGCGGACGGCGATTATTACGACGACGGCAATAAGTCAGTATCCGCAGGCACGGTTTACGGCTGGGTATCGCCGGAAAGCTATACTTCCTCCAGACCGTATACCGACGGTCTGTACATCGGCTATGAATTCTCCGAGGACAACGGTGCCATCATTGAGGACACCTACACCTCCACCTACGGCGTGGCAAAAAATGCACCGCTTTGGGAGCAGGAGCGTACCAGCGGTCAGGGCGTGATGACATTTGACGGCAGAAACCAGTACATCATTGCGGACAGCTCCATGGCAAATTTCCATGATATGGAGATCCAGACAGCTGTGCTCTGGCGTGACACATTCCGCAGCGACCAGCGTATCTTCAGCTTTGGGGATGATGAAAGGTACATGTATCTGACGGCATCCGGCACGAACGACACACTGGAATTTGTCATCAACGACGGCAGCGGTGAACAGAAGCTGACAACCGATGTATTCCTGAATTATGGCGAGTGGGTGACCATCAACCTGTCTTTGGCAGGGGATTCTGCAAAACTGAACGTCAGCGGATGGAATGGCCTATCCAGTGAAGTGACCGGAAACATCACCGCAGACCCAGCAGATGTGGTTTCCTCCGATGCGAAGTACTATATCGGCAGGGGACTTGACGGCAATTTCTTCAACGGCTCCATGGACTATTTCCGTGTGAATTTCAAGGATGTAACAGATCCGGACTACTACTATACAGAAATCGAGAATCCGCCTTCTGAGAGTGGGATTTTCGGTGATCTGGATCGGGACGGCAATGTTGACGCCTTCGATCTTGCCATTCTCAAAAGACGAGTGCTTGAGCCGGATTACTTTTATCGCTTTGCAGACTGTAATCTTGATAATACAGTTGATGTGACGGACGTTATTGCACTGCAAAAATACTTGTTGGGTTATGGCTCTGATATCATCGGCACAGAATTGATTATTGGCTAAAACAGGCTCCCCGCCGTAGGGCGAGGCTTCTATCCTTTGGAAATTGGCAGTTCCTGCAATTTTTTTCCCAAACCCCTTGCAATTCTGACAAAGTTCGTGTATAATAGAAGTGTACGGCAGTATTTCTGCCTTGATTAATGAAGATAAAGGAGAATCTACCTATGTTTCACAATCTGATCGACACCATCGGTTATGTAGAAAGCGTTGACCCCGAGGTTGGTGCAGGCATGCAGCAGGAGCTGGCACGCCAGAGAAGAAACCTCGAACTGATCGCAAGCGAAAACATCGTTTCCCCGGCTGTGATGGCAGCAATGGGCAGCGTGCTGACCAACAAGTACGCTGAGGGCTATCCGGCAAAGCGTTACTACGGCGGCTGCGAGTGCGTTGACGTTGTAGAGAAGATCGCTATCGAGAGAGCATGCAAGCTCTTCGGTGCAAAGTATGCCAATGTACAGCCCCATTCCGGTGCACAGGCTAATACTGCTGCCTATTTCGCAGTACTCCAGCCCGGTGATACCGTTCTGGGTATGAGCCTTGCAGACGGCGGTCATCTGACACATGGTTCTCCTGTGAATCTGTCCGGTAAGTACTTCAATTTCGTTTCCTACGGTCTGGATGACGAAACTGAAACCATCAACTATGAAACTGTTTACAAGCTGGCTGTGAAGAACAAGCCCCGTCTGATCGTTGCAGGTGCTTCTGCATATCCGAGAGCAATTGATTTCAAGAAGCTCTCCGAGATCGCAAGAGCAGTCGGTGCACTGTTCATGGTGGATATGGCACATATCGCAGGTCTGGTTGCAGCTGGTCTGCACGAGTCCCCTGTTCCGTATGCGGACATTGTAACCACCACCACTCATAAGACCCTGAGAGGCCCGAGAGGCGGTCTGATCCTGACCAATAACGAATATCTGGCAAAGAAGATCAACTCTGCAATCTTCCCCGGCACACAGGGCGGTCCTCTGATGCACACCATCGCTGCAAAGGCAGTATGCTTCGGCGAAGCTCTGAAGCCCGAGTTCAAGGAATACCAGCAGAGAATCATCGAGAATGCAAATGCACTCGCTGAGGGACTGGTAAAGCGCGGCTTCAATCTGGTATCCGGCGGTACGGACAACCACCTGATGCTGGTTGACCTGCGTCCGTTCAACATCACCGGCAAGGAGCTGGAACACAGACTGGACGAGGTATATATCACTGTCAATAAGAATGCGATCCACAACGATCCGGAGAAGCCGTTTGTAACCAGCGGTATCAGAATCGGTACACCGGCTGTCACAACCCGTGGTCTGGGCGTTGCGGAGATGGAGCTGATTGCTGAATACATCTACCTCTGTGCAACGGACTTTGAGAACAAGGCAGACGAGATCCGTGCAGGCGTGACTGCGATCTGCGAGAAGTATCCGCTTTACGAGTAAATGATAGGATAGTTTGAAAGGGCGGACGGGGTGTCCGCCCTTTTTGTCTGACCAGCAGAAAGGAGCTGTCCCATGAACTACCTGAACCTGTCGGACGATTTTCTGAAAGCTGCCGAGCAATACTGTACCTATGATCCGGATATTCCATTTCCGTTTCGGGTACTTGCAAAGCTGCTGGCAGAGAGCCGATTCTCCGATGCTCTGCGGATAATGGACGCAAATCCAGATGCATTCACTGGAACATACAGCTGGATGCCGCTGGATTCTGCTGTTGAAATGTGCCTGAATCAGGTACAGGAGAAAGACGGTGTGTACTATCCTGTTCAGGATGCCGTGCATTTCATTGCGTATCTGCTGGAACATGGTGCAAACCCGAAGCTTCCGGCACATTTTCACCAATTGGAGCATCTTGCGGATCTGGAAGAGGACAGCACACAGCAGACCGGATTTCGGTTTGATTGTTCCGAGATCAGAGAATTGCTGGAACAGTATTGGTGAACGATTGCTTATGCTTGGGGTGTTTGCGATTGCGGCAGGGGTGACGGCGGCGGTGATTTGGGTATGTTTGAATAGGTGAAAAATGCCGTCAGATTATTTACGTTTCAGAAAAATGATCCGAATGTAAGGAAACGAAAGAATATGATTACAATCAAGAAAGCCACAGAAGAGGATTTGAAAGAAATCCTCGCATTGCAGTATATTGCCTATCAAAGTGAGGCGGAATTATTCCAAAGTACGGATATTCCGCCGTTAAAACAGACCATCGGGGAAGTTTTGGAGGAATTTCATAAAGGCATCATCCTGAAAGCAATGGATGAAAACGGAAGCATCATCGGTTCTGTAAGAGCATATCCCGAAAACGGAACAGCCCATATCAGTAAACTGATGGTACATCCCGAAATGCAGAACAGGGGAATTGGTGCAAGACTTCTTTCCGAAATCGAACAGCAATATCCCAATCAGCGGTATGAACTCTTCACCAGCACGAAAAGCATCCGCAATATCGAACTGTATCAAAAGCTTGGATACATGATTTTTAAAGAAGATGCTGTTACAGAGGAATTGCAGTTTGTGTATCTGGAAAAGCAGGGAATACCAATGAATCTCAGAGACATTGTGACTGAAGAGCATTTTTATATAGTGAACGGCGGAAAAATCCATTTTTACTATGATCATGATGATGATGGCTATTATCTTTGCAATGGCTATTGGAACGGTGAATACAAAGGCCGCAACAGCGAACATATCACGCAATTCTATATTCCCAATACAATCAACGGAAAGCCTGTTATTGGGATAGAGGGTGATACATTCGATGGAATGGCAAAGCTGTCTACGTTTATCATGGATGACCATCATCCGTTTTTCCGTTTGTATAAGGGCGGCTTGTACACAAAAGATATGAAGTATCTGTATTGTATGCCGCCTGCTTACAGACAGGATACGTTTTGTGTTCCGGATTTAGTAGAATTTATCATGGATTCAGCCCTTTCAAACGGACATATCGAAACACTGGTTTTATCAAAGAAATGCAGAAAAATTTTTGAATACGGTGTTGCGTGTGCAAAGAAATTGAAGAGAATCTATTTGCCGAAAAGTATCGAATTTATTGGGTTTAAAGCGTTTATCTGGACTTCACCGGAGGAAGTTTTCTATGAAGGCAGTCAAAAAGACAGAGAAAAGATCAATTTTACGGACTTGAATTTTAATGCCGGCATCATAAATGCCAAATGGCATTATGAATGCGGATTTCCGAACACATAAATTCTGATTGTAATTAACTGATAAAAGGAGGCTTACCATGCCACTTGCCGATTCCATCCGCCCGAAAACCCTTGATGATGTTGTCGGACAGCAGCATTTGCTGGGGGAGGGGAAACCCCTGCGACGCATCATTGAAAGCGGACGCATCCCCAATATGATCTTCTACGGCCCGTCCGGCATCGGGAAAACCACCCTTGCCAGCATCATCGCAAGCCGCACGAATATGACCCTCCACATCCTCAACGGCACACAGGCTGGCGTGGCTGACATCAAATCCGTCATTGCCGATGTGGGCACGTTTGCCGGCATGAACGGCATCCTGCTGTACCTCGATGAGATCCAGTACCTCAACAAAAAACAGCAGCAAAGTCTGCTTTCCTATATCGAAAACGGCGATATTACACTGATTGCATCCACCACCGAAAACCCCTACTTCGCCGTGTACAATGCCGTCATCAGCCGGAGCACCGTCTTTGAATTCAAGCCCGTGGATGCTGCCGAGATGGAAAAAGCCGTCCGCCGTGCGTTCCGCATTATGCAGGAGGAACAGGGGAATCCCCTCATCATCGAGGACGGCGTGACTGCCCATATCGCACAGGGCAGCGGCGGCGATGTCCGCAAGGCGATGAATGCCGCAGAACTCTGTGTCCTCTCTGCGGAACCGACCGCTGACGGCATGCGTGTGACGCTGGACATTGCCAAGGCACTGACCCAGCGGAGCAATATGCGATACGACCGTGACGGCGATGCACATTATGACATCCTTTCGGCACTTCAGAAGTCCATCCGTGGCAGTGACGAAAACGCCGCCCTCCACTATACCGCAAGACTGCTGGAGGCTGGTGATCTCATTTCCCTGACAAGGCGGCTTCTCGTAATCGCCTCGGAGGACATCGGGCTTGCCTATCCGCAGGCGGTGAGCATTGTCAAATCCTGCGTGGATTCGGCATTGCAGCTCGGACTTCCGGAGGCGAGGATCCCCCTTGCAGAAGCGGTGATCCTGCTGTGCACCTCCCCGAAATCCAATTCGGCGATCAATGCCATTGATGCGGCACTGGAGGTCGTGCGTTCTGGAGATTACGGCGATATTCCGGCACATCTCAAAGACGGGCACTACGGCGGTGCACAGAAGCTGGGCAATGCCATCGGCTATCAGTATCCGCATGAATTCCCCAATCACTATGTACCGCAGCAATACCTCCCCGACAAGATCGCCGGACATGTCTATTATGAATTCGGGGACAACAAACAGGAGCAGGCTGCACTGCTCTACCGCAGGAAGATCAAGGGGGAATAGGCTCATACAGAGCAGCTCCTCCGAAAATACAGCCGGCAGAATCGCCGGAGCAAGGAGAATTATCTATGAAATTCAGTAAAATGCATGGCATCAGCAACGACTATGTATATGTCAACGGCTTCACGGAAACGGTCGGTGATCCGAATTCCGTTTCCAAGTTTGTCAGCGACCGCCGCTGCGGTATCGGTTCGGATGGTCTGATCATGATCCTCCCCTCGGAGGTGGCGGACTGCCGTATGCGGATGTTCAATGCGGACGGCTCGGAGGGCATGATGTGCGGCAACGGCATCCGCTGCGTGGGCAAATTCGCATATGACAACGGCATTGTCACAAAGCCGGAGCTTTCCGTAGAAACCAAGTCCGGCATCAAGTACATCACACTGGAGATCAATGACGGCGTGGCTGTGGCTGCGACGGTGGACATGGGCAGGGCGATCCTCAGACCTGCGGAGATTCCGGTGAAAATGGACGGTGAGGACTGCGTTGCAAAGCCCATCATGGTGAACGGGCAGGAATACACAGTGACCTGTGTTTCCATGGGCAATCCGCACTGCATCGTATTCTGTGACGATCCGGCGGACATTGAGCTGGAGAAGATCGGACCGCATTTTGAGCATCATGAGCTGTTCCCCGAGCGTATCAACACGGAGTTTTTGCAGGTGATCGACGAAACCACGCTGAACATGCGTGTCTGGGAGCGTGGCAGCGGTGAAACCTTTGCATGCGGTACGGGTGCATGTGCTTGTGTGGTGGCGGCTGTGCTGAACGGCTACTGCAAGCATGACACGGAGGTGACGGTGCATCTGCTGGGCGGTGACCTGAAGATCACTTACCAGTCGGATGGTACTGTTATGATGACCGGACCTGCGACCCATGTGTATGATGGTGAAATTGATATTGCAGGGATTCCGTCGCCGCTGGGACTTTGATCTCACTAAATGCATTCAATATAATTTGAAAAAGTTGCACACAAACGTGCAACTTTTTCTTTTTTTGCCCCTTTATAAAGGGGGTGAATTGATGGATCTGAAAATTGCTGCCGGAATCGGAGTGTGCGGAAGCTTGCTTTCATGGCTGTTCGGCGGCTGGGATGCTGCCCTGCAAACACTGCTGGTTTTCATGACAGCGGATTATCTGACGGGGCTTTCGGCTGCCGGCATCTTCCGGAAATCGCCGAAGAGCAAGGGCGGCGGACTCAGCTCCGAAGCAGGCTTTCAGGGGCTGACACGCAAATGCATGATGCTGGTATTTGTTCTGCTTGCCCATCGGCTGGATGAGGTGCTCGGAACTGCCTGCATCCGTGACGGCGTGTGTGCTGCGTTCATGGCAAATGAGCTGCTCTCCATCATTGAAAATGCCGGAATCATGGGCGTTCCTGTTCCGGATGCTGTCAAAAACGCAATCGACCTGCTCAAACAGAAAGGAGAACATGATGACTGATTTGCAGAAACACTTTATTGAAACTGTGGGGACACTTGCACGGACGGATAAGCATGCGGACAGAATTCTGCCGAGTGTGACCATTGCACAGGCGATCCTCGAATCGGGCTGGGGAAAATCCACCCTGACCACGAGGGGCAATGCCCTTTTCGGCATCAAGGCAGGCAAAGGCTGGAAGCGGAGAGTCTATTCCTGCAAGACACAGGAATGCTATGACGGTGTGAGCTTCACGACAGAAACGGCTTGTTTCCGTGCATATTCCAGTTGGGCAGAGAGCATTGCCGATCATGGTGCATTCCTCTGCGGACTGAAACGCTACCGGAGTGTGGTCGGGGAACGCAATTACCGGCTCGCCTGTGCAGCATTGAAGGCAGCCGGTTATGCGACGGATCCTGTCTATGACGGGAAGCTTGTGCATCTGATCGAAGCCTATGACCTGACCCGTTTTGACAGCATCCCCTCCGGTTCAGCGGCTGGGATGCAGTACACCATTCAGCGTGGCGATACGCTCACAAGGATCGCAAGGGAACATTCCACAACGGTGGCTGCACTTGTGGAAAAGAACCGCACGAAGTACCCTGCCATGACAAGGGATTATATTCAGGCTGGATGGACGTTGAGCATATGACAAAGAACCGCCCGTGCTTCACGGGCGGTTCTTTCTTTATTCCATGTGCTCCTCCTGCACACTGTTTCTGTAATTCTTCTTCAGCTGACCCATTCTTGTGCCCTCAGCCACAATTTCCTGTGTAATGGAGCCGAGCAGGATCAGGGTCGGAATGCCGATGATGAGCAGGGCGATCATGCAGGTAACACAGGATGCAAAGAAATCCGCTGCCCAGAGCAGAAGCGTTACCACAAGGATCGGACCCATCAGGACGGCAGCAAAAACGAGCAGTGCCGTGCAGTTTTTGCAAATCTGCTTCTTTTCTGCAAGGTACTCCTCTGTGGTCGGATGTGCGGGGATGGGGCGGTGCTGATGATTGATTCTATCCATTTCCATACCTCCTCTGTTCGATGCGTACATTTCCTCTTCACTATCTTTATTATAACATATGAGATGTTCAGAATTTGTACATCTGGAAAAAGAATGAGCTGCCGCACAAAAGTGCGGCAGCGTGGATCATTCAAGCTCAAAAGCACCGGTATACAGGCGATAATAATTGCCCTTCTGTGCGATCAGCTGGTCATGTGTGCCCTTTTCGATGATATGTCCATGGTCGAGTACCATGATGACATCGGAATTCTGTACCGTGGAAAGACGGTGGGCAATGACAAATACCGTTCTTCCCTTCATCAGACCATCCATACCCTTCTGGACAAGTGCCTCGGTTCGGGTGTCGATGCTCGAAGTCGCTTCGTCAAGGATCATGACGGGCGGATCTGCAACGGCAGCTCTTGCAATGGAGATCAGCTGCCGCTGACCCTGTGAAAGTCCGGAGCCGTCCCCCTCCAGCACGGTCTGATAGCCGTCGGGGAGCATCTCGATGAAGCTGTGGGCATTCGCAAGCTTCGCCGCTGCGATGCACTCCTCATCCGTTGCATCCAGTCTGCCGTAGCGGATGTTCTCCATCACCGTTCCGGTGAACAGATTGACATCCTGCAATACCACGCCAAGGCTGTGACGCAGGTCGCTCTTTTTGATCTTGTTGATGTTGATGTCGTCATAGCGGATCTTGCCGTCCGCAATGTCATAGAAACGGTTGATGAGGTTTGTGATGGTGGTCTTTCCGGCACCGGTCGCACCGACAAAGGCAACCTTCTGACCGGGTTCTGCATACAGGCTGATGTCATGCAGGACGATTTTCTCCGGTACATAGCCGAAATCCACCTCTTTCATCCGCACATCGCCACGCATGGGCGTGTAGGTCAGGGTGCCGTCACCGTGGGGATGCTTCCATGCCCAGAGTCCGGTTCTGTGGTCGGCTTCGGTCAGCTCGCCGTTTGCATTGTACTCGGCATTGACCAGCGTTACATAGCCCTCGTCCGTTTCGGGCTGTGCATCAAGGAGGTTGAAGATACGCTCCGCACCGGCAAGTGCCATGACAATGGCGTTGATCTGCTGGGAGATCTGTGTCACGGGCATATTGAAGCTCTTGCTCAGCTGGAGGAACGACACGATGCCGCCGAGCGTCAGGCTCGGGGAGATGCCGCTGACAGCGAGAAAGCCGCCGAACATCGCCAGCAGTGCAAACTGGAGGTGTCCCATATTGCCCATGATGGGCATGAGGATGTTGGCAAAGGTGTGTGCCTGCGTTGCATTGTGGCAAAGCTCATCATTGAGCTTGTCAAAATCCGCCTTGGCTGCCTCCTCGTGGCAGAACACCTGCACGACCTTCTGACCCTCGATCATTTCCTCGATATAGCCGTTCACCGTACCGATGGACTTCTGCTGTTCCACGAAGTATTTGCCGCTTCTGCCGCCGATGAAGGCGGTGACTGCCATCATAGCAATGATGGTCAGGATCACAAATCCCGTCATCCAGAGGCTGGTTGCACACATTGCCGCAAAGACGGAAATGATCGTGATCGCAGAGGTCACCATCTGCGGAATGCTCTGGGAGATCATCTGGCGGAGGGTGTCGGTGTCATTGGTGTAATGGCTCATGATCTCGCCGTGGGTGTGGGTATCGAAGTACTGCACGGGGAGCGTCTGCATGTGGGCAAACATCTCGTCACGGATCGTTTTCTGGATACCCTGCGAAACCTTTACCATGGTAAAATTGCAGAACCATGTGGAGAAGATACCCAGCACATAGATCACTGCCATTGTGCCGATCGCCCGTAAAAGTCCTGTGAATACGGGGTTTTCCTGTGTCATCATGGGGGTGATGTAGTCATCGATCAGCCTCTGTAGGAACAGATTGCCTGCAACGCCTGCAAGGGAGCTGAAAATGACGAACACGAACATCGCTATCAGGGAGAATTTGTACTGACTGAGGTAGGTAAGCAGTCGGAGCATGGTCTTTTTGCTGTCCTTTGCACCCTGTCCCTTCATCATTGCACCCTTGGGCGGTCTGCTATGCGGTCCTGCCATCTTCCTCGCCTCCCTTCACCTGAGATGTGTAGACTTCCTGATAAATCGCATTGGTACGCAGCAGCTCCTCATGGGTGCCCACTGCATTGATCCTGCCGTCATCCATGACGATGATCTGGTCAGCCTCCTCCACGGAGGAAATACGCTGTGCGATGATGATTTTGGTGGTGTCCGGAATCTCCTCTCGGAACGCCTTGCGGATGAGTGCATCCGTCTTGGTATCCACCGCACTGGTGGAGTCGTCCAGAATCAGGATCTTCGGCTTTTTCAGCAGTGCTCTTGCAATACAAAGTCTTTGCTTCTGACCGCCGGATACATTGCGTCCGCCCTGCTCGATGTGGGTATCATAGCCGTCGGGGAATTCGGTGATAAAGCCGTGTGCCTGAGCAAGCTCACAGGCATGGATCAGCTCTTCATCCGTTGCGTCGGGATTGCCCCAACGCAGGTTTTCCTTGATGCTGCCCGAGAACAGGACGTTTTTCTGGAGCACCATCGCCACGCTGTCACGCAGCACCTCCAGATCATAGGCACGGACATCATTGCCAGCCACGAGCACCTCGCCCTTGGTGACATCGTACAGACGGGGGATCATCTGCACGAGGGTGGACTTGGAGCTGCCGGTGCCGCCGATGATGCCGATGGTCTGACCCGACTGGATATGCAGGTTGATATTGGAAAGACAGGGCTTTCCGGATTTGTCGGAATAGCTGAACTCCACATTCCGGAACTCGATCTCACCGCTTCCGACCTCCGTCAGCGGATCTTTGGGATTGTGGATGCTGGGTGTTTCGTTCAGGATCTCGACCACTCTTTCCGCAGATGCTCTGGACATGGTGATCATGACCATGATCATGGAGAGCATCATCAGGCTCATGAGGATCTGCATGACATAGGTGAACATGCTCGTCAGCTCGCCCGTGGTCATTGCAGTTTCACCGCCGAGGACGATGAGTCTTGCACCGAACCACGAGAGCAGGAGCATGCAGCCGTAGGAGCAGAACTGCATCAGCGGACCATTGAACGCCAGCACACGCTCTGCAAAGCAGAAATCCTTGTAGATGGAGTCGGATACTTCCTTGAATTTCTTCGTTTCATGCTCCTCACGGACAAAGGACTTCACCACACGGATACCGTAGAGGTTTTCCTGCACTACCCGATTGAGCTTGTCATAGGTCTTGAAAACTCTCGTGAATACGGGATGTGCGTGGGAGATGATGATGTACAGACCGCCTGCAAGGATCGGGATGGCTGCCAGAAACACGAACGCCAGCTTCCAGTTGATGGTGAACGCCATTACCACGGAGCTGATGAGCATGAACGGGCTTCTGACCGCAGTACGGATGATCATCTGGAAGGAATCCTGAATACGGGTGACATCCGTGGTCAGTCGGGTGACGATACTTGCGGTGGAATATTTGTCGATGTTGTGGAATGAAAAATTCTGCACATTATAGTACATATCTTTGCGGATATTGCGTGCAAGTCCGGCGGATGCCGATGCAGCAAATTTTCCGGCAAATGCACCGCAGCAGAGCGAAGCGGCACAGCAGACGATCAGCACCAGACCCATTTTTGCAATGTAGTCCAGATCGCCGGCATTGATGCCGTTGTCAATGATCTTCGCCATGATCCACGGCATCAGTACTTCCAGAAGCACTTCGCCGCTGATGATCACGGGGGCGAGGATCGAATCCCGCTTGTACTGCCGTACACATTGCAGCAAACGTTTGATCATAACAGTTTCCTCCTTATTCTTGGTTCCCCATTTTCCCTAGATTGTCGAAGAGCTTTTTCATCGTTCCCATGAACGCATCCAGTTCCTCGTCCGTGATCCCCTCACAGAGCTGCTCCTCGAAATGGTCGATGCACTGCATCCCTTTGCGGTGCATCTCCACACCTCGTTCCGTGAGCAGGAGCTTTTTCTGCCGTGCATCATTCTCCGCCGGCACACGCTGCACCAGACCGTTTTTTTCCATGAGCTGCAAGGTCTGCGTCACCGTGGAACGCCGGATGTGAAAATGCGTTTCCAGCTCCCTCTGGTACACATCCCGATTCCGGTTGCAGTGCAGATAGCCTATGATCCGGCAATGGTTGGCAGTCGCTTCATCCTGAAAGACCTTCAGCATTGCCTTATCTATCTCACGCTTCACCAGATTTGCCAGCATTTTCACGTTAAATCCGATATATCTTACTTCTTTCATGACTCCTCCTTTTTGTTAGCATGCTAACATTATAACATATCCGCAGCCCATCTGTCAAGAGCAGGGGAGGGGGCAGGAGCAGGTTCTGCTCTTTGTGCAAAGCATATGGAACAGCGGGGGATTTTTTGTGCAGAATCATGAATCTGGCAATGCAGCTTTGAGAGGGAAAAAACAAAAACCCCCGCTTTTCAGCGGGGGAAAGTATTTCAGTGATCAAACACCGTACTTTGTAGTAGCAACCGGAACGCCGGGGCCCATTGTGGAAGTCACTGTGCAGGACTTCAGGTAGGTACCCTTTGCAGCAGCCGGCTTAGCCTTAACGATTGCTTCCATCAGAGTTGCGAAGTTCTGATCGAGCTTCTCAGCACCGAAGGATGCCTTACCGATCGGGCAGTGAATGATGTTGGTCTTGTCCAGACGATACTCGATCTTACCAGCCTTAGCCTCAGTAACAGCCTTAGCTACGTCGGGAGTTACAGTACCAGCCTTCGGGTTGGGCATCAGACCTCTCGGACCGAGCACACGACCCAGACGGCCAACCAGACCCATCATGTCGGGGGATGCGATCACTACGTCGAAATCCATCCAGTTTTCCTTCATGATCTTATCAACCAGATCCTGACCGCCAACGAACTCAGCACCAGCTGCCTGAGCAGCCTCGTACTTGTCCTCCTTGCAGAATACGCAGACTCTTACCTTCTTACCAGTGCCGTTGGGCAGTACAACTGCACCACGAACCTGCTGGTCAGCATGTCTGGAGTCAACGCCCAGACGAATGTGAGCCTCAACTGTTTCGTCGAACTTTGCCTTTGCATTCTGGCAAACAACTTCCAGAGCCTCAACGGAATCATAGAGCTTTGCAGAATCAATAGCCTTACGGCTGTCTACATACTTCTTGCCGTGTTTCATTATTATTTCCTCCTAATTCAGTGGTAATACCGGCGTGCTGCTTCGCACATCCGATTAGCGGAAAGTTTCCTCCCACCATATTGAGTGACAGTATTTTCTGCCGTAATTAGTCTTCTACAACAACGCCCATGGAACGAGCTGTACCAGCAACCATGCTCATAGCAGCCTCCAGAGAACCAGCGTTCAGGTCGGGCATCTTGGTTTCAGCGATCTTCTGAACCTGCTCCTTAGTGATCTTAGCCACCTTGGTTTTGTTCGGAACACCGGAACCGCTCTCGATACCGCAAGCCTTCTTGATCAGAACAGCTGCGGGGGGAGTCTTAGTGATGAATGTAAAGGAACGGTCAGCGTAAACAGTGATAACAACCGGAATGATCATGCCGATGTCATTCTTTGTTCTCTCGTTGAATTCCTTTGTGAATGCCATGATATTTACACCATGCTGACCGAGAGCCGGACCAACAGGCGGAGCAGGTGTTGCCTTACCTGCAGCGATTTGCAGCTTAATATAGCCAACTACTTTCTGTGCCATGATATTGCACCTCCATTATTGTGGTAAAGGCGAGTGCGGATGCTGCCGCATCTCTCCCACGGAAAGCTTACGCTTTCATCTTGTAACTGAATACATTATTTTCGGGCAGCTCAGAAATGCGAGCAGAACCCATTAGTCATCAAGCAGTACAGCCTGATGCAGTGCGATGGTCGTCGGTGTTTCACGTCCGAACATATTAACGAGGACTTCAACCTGTCCGCCCTCAAGATCAATACTCTGAACCACACCGGTGAAGCCGTCCAGATTCGTGCCTGTAACACGGATGCGGTCGCCGACACTGTAATCCACCTTGATGGCGGAAGAACCGGTCACTTCAACACCCATTGCAGCAACTTCCCTTTCAGAAAGGGGAGTCGGCTCAGAACCGGGGCCTACAAATCCCGTCACACCTCTTGTGTTGCGTACAACATACCAGGAATCATCGTTGCAGATCATCTTCACCAGAACATAGCCGGGGAAGGTCTTGTATTCAACTTCCTTGGTCTTGCCGTCAACGATTTCCGTAACACGCTCGGTCGGAACTCGGATTTCCTGAATCAAGTCGTGCAGCTTACGATTCTCCACAACCTTTTCAATATTCTGTGCCACTTTGTTTTCGTAACCCGAATATGTGTGAATGACATACCATTTTGCCGCCTGCGACATTTCAAATCCTCCTTCTTACCCTGCGGTTACTCACCCTGACTCAGTCCAATGAGGAACTTGAGCAGTTCGAGCAGTCCGAGGTCGAGTAAACCTACAACAATACTTGCAGCCACGATCGTACCGAGAACGATGCTTGTATTAATGAATACGGTCTTTCTGGTCGGCCATGTTACGTTCTTGAATTCGATCTTCAGATCCTTGAACCACTTGGCGATCCCGGCAAAGAATCCCTTCTTGCCTTCGTCCTTCTTATCGGACTTCTTGTCCTTTTTGGCTTTTTTGGTTTCTTCCTTCACGGAAGACTCAACGTTTTGCAAAGTGTCTTTTTTCTCCTTCGCCATGCGTCAGACCTCCGATCACTTTGTTTCCTTGTGCAGCGTATGCTTTCTGCAGAACTTGCAGTGCTTTCTCATCTCGATCCGCTCAGGATCGTTCTTCTTGTTCTTCTTAGAAACATAGTTACGCTGCTTGCATTCTGTGCAGGCTAAAGTCACCTTAACTCTCATATATCGGCACCTCCTGATAAATTACTTCATCCGAAAAACCCTCGGATGCTTAGGTTGTTTGCCTCCCTCGACTGGCGGATGGTATAAAAGCACATAAAAATACCTCCGCAAAGAGGTACTCTTATTTTACCACATTTTTTTACGTTTGTCAAGGGGTTTCTTCACGCAGTTTCAAAGAAATTTTGTACAAAAATCAGGCGGACAGGCACCCTCCTTTTTCACAGAAAAAACACAGCCCCATGCTGCACGGCATGGGGCTGTGCCAGATACGCCGGATCACCTTCAGGTCATCTGTCCGGCAAGGCTGGAGTAGTAATTGCTCAAATACTGTGCGATCTCCGTGATCAGCTGCTTTGCCTCTGCTGCACGGGAGGCATTCGCATAGATTCCGGCTTCCGCTTCCTGCACCGCAAGCCTTGCATGATTCACCGCATTCTGCATCTGCTCTGCCTGCTTGCTCTGGCAAAGTGCTTTTGCAAGCTCCAGATGTGCAATGCTGTGCAGTGCATGCAGCTCATCCCCGATGGATGCCTGTGCATCCTGCACCTGAAGCAGTGCCTCATAGTTCTTCTCTTTTAATAGTACCTTTGCACGGCTGAGCACAGAGATCGCCTCCGGTTCTGCCGGACCGCCCTGATCTGCCAGAAGCCGTTCCATCGGGATCTCCAGAACGCCCGCAAGATACTCCAGCGTTTTCATGGACGGTGTTGCACTTCCGCTTTCGATCTGACTGAGCATGTTCCTCGTGATGAAATCACCCACCACATCACTCTGCGTCATTTTCTTTGCCAGACGTGCAGCCTTCAGTCTTCTGCCCAATTCTGCGTTATCCATATTGCTTTCATCTCCTTGCATGTAAACTCTGTTTACTACCATTTACTATATCATAACACATCCTTTCAAAAAAAGCAAGCCTTTTTTGAGAAAAAAATAAAATTTCTCGAAATTTTCACAAAGAACCGCATATTGATAAAGAGAAAGCACCGCTTTGCAGAGCCGGAGGAGCCGTCCCTTTGGACGGTGCTGAAAAAAATTTGCGGATGGGGAGAAAAAATTGGGGGAAATCTCTTGACAAACGACAAAAAATGCTGTATAATAAATTCAGTAAATAAAATTTACATGATATAGCTCTCCTGCGTGAGAGCAAATCACATGGGAAAGGAGGACGAACAAGGATATGGAAGCATGGTGGGAAAACCTCGGGCCTGTTCTGCAGGTGCTGTACTGCATTGCGATCCCTTCCACGCTCGTGCTGGTGCTCCAGATGATCCTGTCCATGATGGGCGGTGAGTCGGACGGCGGTATCGACGTATCGGACACATCCGGACTGGATATGCCCGGTGAGCTGGATGTGGATGTTACATTTGATGCGGATGCAGGGGATGTGGACACCGTCATTGACGGCGGCAATCCGGCGGATTTCGGAACGCTCAAGTTCCTGACGCTGCAAACGATCGTGACATTCCTGACAGTATTCGGCTGGGTATCCATTGCCTGCGTCAGCGGCGGCATGTCGCCCGTTCTGGGCATCGTGCTCGGTGCGGTCTGCGGCTTGATCATGATGTTCATCGTGGCAAAGCTCGTGCAGGTATCCGCAAGACTTGCGGAGGACGGAACGCTGAATATGAAAAACGCCATCGGCGAAACGGCAACGGTTTATCTGACCATTCCGGCAAAGGGCAGCGGGGAAGGCAAAGTGACCATGCAGCTGCAGGGACGCTTCTGTGAGATCGACGCAGTCAATGAGGGCGAAGCTCCCATTGAAACCGGTGCACAGGTGCTGGTGACCGATGTGCTCGGTGACACGCTGGTGGTTGAGAGAACAGCGGATTAAGGCTGTATGTTGTCCGACATCTGAATTTTTGATTGACATGTAAGGAGTACGAGAAATGGAAGTATTAATTGTAATCTGCGTAGTCGTTGTGGTGCTGTTTGCGGTTGTGCTCGGCATCCTGTCACGCTACAGAAAATGCCCGTCCGACAAGATTCTGGTCATCTACGGTAAGGTGGGTGCTGACCAGTTCGGTCAGCCGAGAAGTGCACGATGCATCCACGGCGGTGCGGCGTTCATCTGGCCGGTCATCCAGTCCTATCAGTATCTGGATCTGACCCCCATCTCCATGAACGTTGACCTGAAAAACGCCCTGTCCAAGCAGAATATCCGTATCAATGTACCGTCCCGATTCACAGTCGGCATTTCCACAGAGCCGGGCGTGATGCAGAACGCCGCAGAGCGTCTGCTGGGTCTGAAGCTCGTGGAGATTCAGGAGCTGGCAAAGGACATCGTATTCGGTCAGCTGCGTCTGATCATCGCAACGATGGACATTGAGGAGATCAACTCCGACCGTGAGAAATTCACACAGGCAGTTGCAAAGAACGTAGAGATCGAGCTGAAGAAGATCGGTCTGCGTCTGATCAACGTAAACGTCACCGACATCACCGATGAATCCGGCTACCTGAACGCTCTCGGTAAGGAAGCCGCTGCAAAGGCTGTGAACGACGCTAAGAAGAGCGTTGCAGAGCAGAACCGTGATGGTGAGATCGGTCAGGCAAACGCACAGCAGGAACAGCGTGTACAGGTCGCTGCTGCAAATGCTGCTGCAATCGAGGGTGAGAACACCGCAAGAGTAGCCGTTGCACAGTCCGAGGCAGTACGCCGTGAGCGTGAGGCTGAGTCCCTCCGTCAGGCTACCGCAGCCGAGGCAGTACAGGCTGCAAAGGCAAAGCAGGAAGCCTACGCTGCACAGCAGGAAGCTGAACAGCAGAGAGCACAGCTCGAAAAGGCTACCCAGCATGCGGACATCATCGTAAAGGCGGAGATCGCCAAGGAACAGGCTGAGATCGACGCTGAGGCTGAGGCTGAGGTCATCCGCCGCAAGGCACGAGGCGAGGCTGATGCGATCTTTGCGAAGATGGAAGCAGAAGCGAAAGGTCAGCAGGAATTGCTGGTTCGTCAGGCAGAGGGTATGCGTCAGATCGTGGACGCTGCCGGCGGCAATGCAGATGCCGCAGTCAAGCTCCTCATTGCAGAGAAGCTCGAAGATCTGGTTGCAATTCAGGTCGAGGCGATCAAGAACATCAAGATCGACAAGGTTACTGTCTGGGACAGCGGTCAGAATGCGGATGGTCAGAACTCCACAGCCGGCTTTATTTCCGGCATGATGAAGGCTGTACCGCCCCTGAACGAGCTGTTCAAGCAGGCAGGCATGGAGCTGCCGGAGCTGCTGGGCAAGGACATCACCGAGGAAGAAACCGAGGGAGAAACCGAGGAAGCACCGCAGTTTGTAGAAACCGTTGCTGCCGAAACAGAGGAATAATCACAAAACCGCTGCACATCCCGTGCGGCGGTTTTCTTTGCAAAAAAATCCCCCCGATCGCTCGGGGGGAAATAGGGAAAATTGTCTAAGGAGGATGCCGAAGGTATTACTTGCGGAGAATGTCCACCCAGCTTACGTCCGCACCCGTGCCCTTTGCGGCAGCGTAGGAGAGGACGGCGGCGGCGTCGGACGCATCCACATAGCCGTCAGCGTTCACGTCATTTGCGGAGGTTGCCTTGATGCCTGCACCGGTGCCGTTCTGTGCAGCGATCACC
>JAFTQJ010000081.1 GCA_017462785.1 Oscillospiraceae bacterium
CAGCCAACGCCCATCAGCATCATGCCGGATACTGCTGCACAGAGCAGCTTCTTCATCATAGAAATTTTCATAAGTCATTCTCCTTTTGGTTTACTTTGCTATTATGATACCATATCTTCCAAAGAAAGTAAAGAAGGCAGGAATAAATTCGGATTTATTATCAGGTTTTCATAAATTTAAGGAGGGAGATTTGTGGGAAATTACAAAGTGTCAAAGCAATCCTGCATCCCTATTGCGTCTTTCATCTGTTCACAGGGGGATTCTGCTTCATCCTGTGCCTCCTGTTCTATGCAAGGTTCTCATCAAAAAACGCCGTAAATTCTGCAAAAAGCTCCTTGTCCAGCATATCGCTCCACTGCTCCCGATCCAGATTCTGCCGGATATAGGCAGCCTTGTCCTCGATAAAGCGTGCTTTGTTTTCTGCCGCATTGTAATCATAATCCAGCGTTTCCAGCCATTTGTCAAATTCCGCATTGAATGCGTTGATGTAGGTCATATCATGGTAGACATAATTATGCCCACGATCCTCCGGACGGATGAAGGTGAAACGGGGATCATCCTTATATGCTGCATAGAACACATCATATCCGTACTCCGGCGGAACGACTGTATCATCCGCACTGTGGTAGACCAGTACTGCCGCATCGGATGCCGCAAAGCCGTCCATTGCCGTATTTTTCGCATATTCGCCGTATTGGATGGCTTCATGGAGCTTGACAAAGGGCATCATCACATCAATGAAATCCCCTGCCTGCTTTCTGCCCTCCGCTTCAAACATGCCATGGGAGGCATTGAAGCCGGAGCATTCCACCACTGCTTTCACATCCGGATGGTACGAAAGCACGCTGCATGCACTATAGCCGCCCCAGCTGTGACCGAACAGGACGATGGGCAGATCGGGGAAATCCGGCATGAGTTTGCCGCTTTCCTTGACAAACCGGAGTGCATAGTCAAGGTCGATCACGCCCTGCGGCAGTCCGCCCACGCCGTCACCCTCGCTCTTGTCGTTTCCGGTCGCATCATATGCGAACACATAGTAACCATTTTTTGCAAAATAATCCGCACAGTCCATGTAGGAATTATGACCGCCGCCGCCGAAGCCATGTGCCATGACTACAATGCCACGCTGGTCAGTTCCGGCACTGTACAGATACCCTGCAAGCTGCTGTCCCTGATCGGAGCAGAATGTATATTCCGTGCATTCCAGCCCCTCGAAATCCTCAGTGTACAGCATCATCGGTTCGTAGCTTTCAAACCGCTGGTTGAAATTCTGGTCGTAGATCATCACAGAAAGTCCCCAAAGCCCTGCAATCAGCAGAACCGCCAGAATACAGAGGACGATCAGCGTCATCCGAATTGCCTTTTTCATGAAATATCCTTTCAATAGCGATGTTCCCTTTGCCGCAGGCATTGGGAACATGCGGTTGTCACACTTTCAATGTGTGCAGTGTACCATCGTTTCCGGTATACGCACCTGCACATCACGCCAGCGGAGGCTCTCCGCCATTATAACGCTGCAAAAACTGCTTTGTTCTCTCGTTCTGCGTATTGCCGAATACTTCCTCGGGGGTACCCTCCTCGACGATGTAGCCCTGATCCATGAAAATGACATGGTTTGCCACATCCCGTGCAAACGCCATCTCATGGGTAACGATCACCATCGTCATCTTTTCCTGTGCCAGCTCCTTGATGACCTTGAGGATCTCTCCCGTCAGCTCCGGATCGAGTGCGGAGGTCGGTTCGTCAAAGAAGAGCACATCGGGACTGAGTGCCAGTGCCCTTGCGATGGACACTCGCTGCTGCTGACCGCCGGACAGCTCACAGGGGTAGGACTTCGCTTTTGCTTCAAGTCCCATCTTTTTCAGAAGCTCCTGTGCCTTGGCGGTGGCTTCTGCCTTTGATTGCTTCAGCACATGCACCGGTGCTTCGATCACATTCTGCATGACCGAAAAATGCGGAAACAGATTGAAATTCTGGAACACCAGACCGATCTTCAGCCGGATGTCACGGAGGGTTTTCTTGTCCGCATACTGGGCTTTTCCATCCTCCGTGTGCAGCATGTTCATGCCGCAGACATTGATCTCGCCGCTGTCCGCACGTTCGAGCTGGTTGACACACCGCAGGAGCGTGGATTTACCGCTGCCGGACGGACCGATGATCGCCACGACCTCGCCCACCTCGACATTGAATGAGATGTCCTTGAGGACTTCCAGATCCCCGAATTTTTTGGAAATATGCTTCACTTCAAGAATTGCCATGGTCGGTCCTCCTTACTTATAATAGTCAAACTTCTTCTCAATGAATGAGAACAGCATCGTCACGAGGGCATTCATCACAAAGTAGAAAATACCGGCGATGAACAGCGGCAGGATGGATGAGTAGAAATTCATCTGCTGCTTTGCCTTCATGGTGATCTCCGCAAAGGCAATGACATTTGCAAGGGAGGTATCCTTGACCAGCACAATGACCTCGTTCGCCGTTGCCGGAATGACACGCTTTGTCACCTGCGGCAGAACGATGCGGAAGAAGGTCTGCATTTTCGTCATGCCGAGCATCTGTGCAGCCTCATACTGTCCCTTCGGGATGGCTTCGATGCCGCCTCTGAAGATCTCCGCAAAATACGCCGCATAATTGAGGGCGAATGCGACCACGAGCGTGATGATCATGTAGTGTTCGTTGTTCATGATGCTTTGCAGGAACGGGATGATGCCGCCGGTTTTGCCGCTGCTGACAGCGGAGGACACGATCATGGGGATGGCGTAATGGAACGCAATGATCTGGAGCATCAGGGGGGTTCCACGCATGATGAGGATGTAGAGGTCCGTGAGCCAGTTCACGGGTCTGCATCTGCATTTTTTCAGCCATGTCACGATCATTCCGATGGGAATGGAGAATACCAGCGTCCAGATGAACAGGCTGAGGGTATTGGGGAGGTATTCGAGCAGGATCAGGGTCACTTTTTTGATTGCTTCAAAATCCATAGTTACACCGCACTTTCGTCAAATTTCAACAAAGGATATTATACCACACTTTAGCATGATTGTCAATTAGCAGGAAAGGATTCGGGGATGAAAAAGTAGCATAAAACGTTGGATTCACTGTAGTTTTCTGCAAATATCTGTGGGGTTTCTTGACAGAGGGGTGGTTTCATGCTACAATGAAGAGGAGCATGTTGAAAAATATTTTTGGGGAAAGTGCACTTGCTGCTCCCCCCTGCCCCCTCCCCGAAGGGAGGGGGAAATAGAGCCGGTGCTCCGCACCGGCTCCGGCAAAGGGCTGTCGCCCTTTGAATCCACAACTTGTTTTTCAGCTGTCAACAGAGTTAACTTTTTGTGAAGGAGTCAGAAGTATGAAACAGAAGATCACTTCCCTGCTGACCGCAGGATTGCTGCTGCTCTCACTCAGCGGATGCGGCACCGCCTCCCCCGACGGAGGAAAGATGCGTGAGGATATGACCGCCATGGATTATGCTCAGGAAATGGGCATCGGCATCAACCTCGGCAACACAATGGAGGCATACTGGCAGGATACACAGGACAAGACCGCCGGTGCATCCACGATCGGTGAGAACACCCCCCTCGATTATGAAAAATGCTGGGGTGCGGTGGAAACCACACAAGAATGCATTGACGGCATGAAAGCCGCCGGCTTCAACACCGTGCGTGTACCGGTGTACTGGGGCAATATGATGGAGGATGACGGCAAGTTCCAGATCAACGAGGACTACATGAACCGTGTGGCGGAGATCGTGGACTACTGCCGGAATCAGGAGCTGTACGTCATCATCAACGTGCACCACTATGACGAATTCCTCATCAAGAACCATCCGCAGGAAAAGGTGCTTGAGGTCGTGGAGGATCTCTGGACGGTGATCGCCAAGCGGTTCCGCAATTACTCCGATTTCCTCGTGTTTGAGGGCTTCAATGAGGCTCTCGGCTCCCAGCCGGAGGGCGGCACCTATACGGAGGCGGAGCTGTTCGATTATGTCAACGCCATGAACCAGACCTTTGTGGATGCAGTCCGTGCGACCGGCGGCAACAACGCCGAGCGTGTACTGATCGCATCGGGCTATTGGACCAACATCGACCTGACGACCAATGAGCAGTATGTGATGCCGGAGGACTCCGCCGAGGACAGAATGATGGTTTCCGTCCATTACATCGACAATGCACCCTATTGGGGCAACAGCATCGGCAACCAGTACTGGCTCTCCTACAGCAACAAGCAGTGCACACAGCTGGAGGAGGCATTCACAAGCAAGGGAATTCCGGTATTCGTGGGGGAATGCACTTCGATCTACACCTCCGACCATCTCGCCCCCGGTGCACAGTACACGGATTCCTCCGAGTGCCTGTCCATTCTGCTCAATAAGGCGGTGGATTTCGGCTTTGTGCCGGTGCTCTGGGATGTCAACGATAATTTCTATTCCAGAACGGAATACAAGATCAAGTCCGAGAGTGATGCTGCGGTCATTCAGGAGATCGCTGCACGCATTGCAAATGAAGAATGACAACGAAGCCCCCGCCGTATGGCGGGGGCTTCGTGATTACTTTGTATTCCTGATCGACCAGCGGAAGGCACAGAACTTGGATGCCTTGTTCACATCGAACATGTTATTGTTCAGAATACGGGTGAAGTCCAGAAAACGGTAATTCGTTTTCATTTCCTTGCTGCCAATCAGATTCTTAATGGAATTCAGGCTGGTATTGGGGGGGGTTCTCTGGAGTACAACACCAATACGGTGGTTGGCTTTCATATATTCAATGATCTCGGAAGCCATTGTCAGATTCTTATCCGCTACATTGTAGATGCCATTATAGGAATGATCCACCGCTGCACTGACAAAGCCGAGCAGGAAGTCCACAAGATTGTGTACACAGCAGAAATGAAAACCATATTCGCCGGTACGGTATACAAACTTGGAACCGTCCTTCGGGTCGGTGATCTTTGCTTCGAGATTTTCCTTGAAGCTCTTGGTATATACGGGGGGGATCCGGATGATCGCACACATCATGCCCTTGGCACGGCCGATATCGGATGCCATTTTCTGCTCCGCATCTGCCTTCAGCTTGGCATAATTCGTCACCGGCTTGACAAAATCATCCTCACGCAGAGGTTCTCTTGTCTTGGGCATCTGGTAGACCTGTGTTGTACTGATCAGAATGAACTGCTTGACATCATGTGCAATCGCAAAGCGGTAAATGAATTCATCGCACTGCTTGCTCTCTGCAATATGCCGGTCAGAGATCATACTGCCGTCAAGGTCATTGTCCACGGTACACGCAAGATGGATCACGGTATCAAACTGATGTTTGTCAAACACATGTGCATATGCTGCCTTATCCGTGGATTTGCCCTCCACATAGGTGAAATTTTCCTTATTTGTGTTGTAATCGCTGGACTGACCGTCAATCGCAACGACCTCATACCCCTTTTTCAAAAAGCCCGAACATACATGGTCGCCGATCAATCCGCATCCGCCTGTAACCAGTACTTTTGCCATACGCACAAGCCTCCTGTGAATTTTTTGTTACTTATATTATAGCACTTTAGCATTCATATTTCAAGTATATTTTGTAAACATTACAGCACACCGCAACAGCAGCCCTGCCGTTTCCGCCAGAGCTGCTGTGCTGAATACTTTTTCAGATGATATTCAAAGTGGTTCTCACAGATTACTGTGCACTGTTTGCCTCTTCGATCATGGTATCCACAGCATCCTTGATGGCAGCGAGGGATTCATTCCACGGATGACCCTTACCAGCTGCACGGACACCGTTTTCACTGCTGTCCATGATGGTTGCAAGGTCGGTGGAAACGCCGTTCATGAAGTCGAATACCGGATTATCCAGAGCCATTTCATCCATCTTGACCTTCATCTCGATCATCTCATCGTTCCACTTATAGTCGGATACGAACTGTTCGTTGCCGATCCGGATCGCATCCTCATTCATCAGGGATACACGCTTGCACTCAAGATACTTTGCAACGCCCTCGGGGTTGTGACCGCCGCTGACAAATACATAGGAATCCATGTTTGCAGGAATGTAATACTCATCCGCACTCGGATCCTTGGGCATCGGAACGAAGAAGCAGTTCTCGCCGAAGGTAGCCTTCCATGCCGGCAGACCGGTTGCTTCATCCGTGTTGCCGTCCCAGAGCTTCCAAAGACCTACGGGGTAGAACAGGAGCTTGCCCTCGCCGATGTATTCCGGATGGTCGGTCCAGCCGAAGTCACCGACACCGATCGCAACTGCATTGGAGGTGTTCAGATCATACATGAAGTTCTGTACACGCTCGATTGCCGGATCGGTCAGATTGTTCACGAGCTTGCCGTCCTTCAGACCAATGTTCGGAACGCCGGTCGTTGCGGACAGACCGCTTTCAAACCACCAGCCTGCAATACCGAACTTGTTGTTCTCAGGATCTACATAAGCCTCCAGCATTTCCTGGAATGCATCCCATGTCCATTCGCCGTCCTCAAACAGTGCAGCCGGATCCTCAAAGCCCAGCTCCTGAATGGTATCACGGTTGTAAACAACGGCACAGTTGTCACCGGTCACCTGTACAACGGTCATGTAGTGCTGACCGTTCCACATAACGGAATCATTGGCTTCCTTGACCTCAGCCCATACCTCACTGTCGAAATCAATGTAATCGTCAGCCGGAACGAACATGCCACGGATCGCACCCTTCGGGAATGCGTCAAAGTTGCCGGCATAGAAGAAGTCAACGCCTTCATCGCCGTTGATGCAGCTTGCCAGCTTGTCGTAACGTTCCTCGTAGGTACACTGGATCCACTTCACCTCACCGCCGTAACGCTCCTGGAACATTGCCAGATCGATCGGGGTGGTCTTGCCTGTATTATCGGACTGGATGTTCCAGTCAGAAAGCCATGTAATTGTCTTGTTTTCCAGCTCGCCGGTCAGACGCTCATCGGATGCACACAGAGTTGCAACCTGCTCACGGGTCATAGAATCCATTTCCTTGACGCTGACTGTTTCCTCACCGCTGCCGCAGCCGAAGTTCACGACGGACAGGCTTGCTGCAAGAAGTGCGGCAATTGCTGCTTTTGTCTTTCTCATTGTAAATTCCTCCACTCATTCATGTCCGGTGCACGAACCGGAACATTTAGATGCTTTTTCTCAGTGCCGCTTCATCACGCACACTGGTTCATCTAATTATAACATATTCTTCATCAAAAAACAATGACTATTTTGCACTATTTTTCATGGAAAAATACAATATTTTGCACAAATTCCGGTCAAAATGCCGGAAAATCATTCCATTACATGTTCCAGAGCATGGTAAAAGATGGTTTTCACATGGGCATCGGCGAGGGAATACCGGATGGTTTTTCCGTCACGGCGGCTGCGGACAAGGCGTGCCTGCTTGAGGACACGCAGCTGATGGGAAATGGAGGAAACCGTCATATCCAGCCGTTCAGCGATCTCCCCGACACAGCGTTCATGGTCGAGCAGCTCAAACATAATGCGGACTCTGGTCGGCTCGCCGAACATCTTCAGCAGGTCAGCGACCTTGGTCAGAAGCTCCGTATCCGGCACATTCTGCATGATCTCGTCCACAAGGTTCTGATGGTGCAGGCACTGCCCGCAGATGTGTTCATGTTCCATTGCATCCTCCTAAATTGCCGGCATGACTCTGCCGCCGGAAACGGGGATATAGGCACCCGTGGTAAAGCTTGCCAGATCGGAGAGCAGAAACGCCGTCATATTGGCAATTTCCTGATCCGTGCCCCTTCTGCGGAGGGGGACGGTGCTTTCGTACTCCGGTGCGGATTCGGTATGGTTGATCCGGTCACGCTCCGAGATCGTCCAGCCGGGAGCGACCTGATTGACGGTGATGCCGTGGCAGCCCACTTCCTTTGCAAGGCAGCGGACGATGCCGTCAAGGGCACGTTTGCCGGCGGTATAGGCGGCATTGTTCGGATCCGCCATTGCAGCACATTCCGTATTAATGGCTACTATACGTCCGTATTTCTTCTCAATCATATCGGGGACGAATGCCTTTGTCAGATGCACGGTCTGCATCGCACAGGAGGCAAACTGGGTCTGGAAGTCTGCAAGGGGCTGTTCGAGAACGGATTTCCACTCGTACTGAATGACCGCATTGGCGACCAGCAGGCTGACGGATCCGAGCTGTTCACGGATCTCCTGCTGCATCCGGAGGACATCGCCTAAATCGGTCACATCGCACTGCACGACGAGGGCACGTCTGCCGGCATTGCGGACGGCTTCGGCGGCACGTTCCGCTTTTGCGGCATTTCTGCAATAATGCAGCACCACATCCGCACCGCATTCTGCAAGTGTACGGGCGATCACGCTGCCCAGCTCACCGGATGCACCGGTGACGAGGGCGATCTGGTTGGTAAGGTCAATTCTGAGCATGGTGGGTTCCTCCAAGAGTGGGTTGTTTGATTCCAATTATCGTATCTCCGTCACCGTAAACCCAGCCTGTTCAACTGCTTCACGCAGGCGGTCGAGGAGGGAGAGGTCGGGGTAGCCGTCGTAGCGGATGCGTGCGGTTTCGGTTTTCAGGTCAACCTGTGCGGTCACACCCTCGAAGGCATTGAGAGCAGCCTCTGCACTGGCACGGCAGTGTTCGCAGTTCATGCCGGAAATGTGCATGGTGTAGGAACCGCCGCCGCCCGGAAGCGGCTCAGGCTCATGGGATGTATGCTCTTCCGTGCTGTTTGCACGGCTGAGTAAAAATGCGGTTCCTGCGATGATGCAGAGCAAAAGGGCAGTGCCGCAGGCGATCAGAATGAGCATGGACATAGTATCAGCTTCCTTTCATAGGGTAGTTACATATATTATACCACATTTTCATGCGGATTGTAAAGCTATTTTTTTGAAAGCTAACATATTGCCGCAAAAATTGTGCATATATTGTACAGAGCCGCAGGACAGCGGCAAATAGGAATGGGAGTGAGGTCATGGAATATCAGCCGAATGACAGGGCGATCATGCTGGGCAATTACATTCTGGAGCATCGTGCAACAGTGCGTGCCGCAGCAAAACAGTTTGGAATTTCCAAGAGTACGGTACATAAGGATGTCAGTGAACGTCTGCCCTATCTCAAGCCGCTTCTGGCGGAGCAGGTACGGGAAGTGCTCTTGCAGAATAAACAGGAACGCCACATACGGGGCGGTCTGGCTACCAAGGAAAAGTATGCAAGGCTGGCACAGGCGAGGAAATAAGAATACACAGGCTGCCGCATGAAAGTGCGGCAGTCAGTTTGTCGAAAAAGTCTTTTTTCTGGGGTTAGAACCCCAAAGATTGCCCCCACCCCAACCCCTCCCCGAGGGGAGGGGCTATATTGCGAGGGTACTGCGTACCCTCAACCCGCCAAAGGACTTCGTCCTTTGAACCTAACAAGGTTTTTCGACGGACTCCGACCTCCGCTTCGTGCGGAGGTCTCAGCTTGTCGAAAAACTCATTTTGTTTCTGCATTCGCAGAAAGGAAATACAGAATGAGCGAACAGTAAGGGGGATTTTTTTGCAAAAAACTCCCCCTCTCTTTCAAACACTCCACCGGACTGTTTGAAAGATTCACCCCTGAAAAAAAGCGACGGCATTAGGAGATTTCGCTCACTGCGG
>JAFTQJ010000082.1 GCA_017462785.1 Oscillospiraceae bacterium
GGCTGGCTTATCAAAGCCATCCGAAGACGGCGGCTTGCTGCTGTTATGGCTGTCCTTATGCAGCTGCTCCTCCAGTTCTGCGATTCTTGCGTTGGCTTGATCCAATTTCATTGTCAGAGTATCAATGGTCTGCTGCTGTGCCTTAAATGTTTCGAGAAGTTCTTCGATTGCCGTCATGCTTTTTCACCACCGTTTTTTCTTTAGTATAGCACAATTATTGTTGCTTGTAAATTGACAGAATCACAGTTTTTTTACAGTGGAATTTTGTTTTCAACTTTGTGGAAGTTTTGGGAGGACTGAATAGTTATGTATATTCTATTGAAGAAATCAGGCCTTTTTATCAAAAAATGCTTTAAGGCACCACCGCACAATTGCCAAAAGCAGAAAAGCATGGTATAATAGAAATATGAACAGACAGATGAGGCTGGCAGAAATGAACGATGAGTTTGGTGCAGCCAGAACCAACAAAAAAGAATTTTTTGAAAAACTCGAACACATAATTCCATGGACAGAATTTATCAAATTAATTGAGCCGCACTATTACAAAGGAGAGCGTGGCAACAAACCTTATCCGTTGGAACTGATGCTCAGAATTTTCATCCTGCAAAACGTGTATACTCTTGCAGATATGGCGGTTATGAACGAGGTGATCGACAGCCGTGCATTTTCGCACTTCTGCGGTATCAATTCGCCAGATGAAGTGCCGGATGGTGACACGATCGGACGTTTCCGCAACATTCTTACAAAGAATCATTTACAGGAAAAGATATTTGCAGCAGTTGTGGAAATTCTGATGGAACGTGGTTTAATTCTGAAAAAGGGAACAATTGTGGATTCTACTTTCATTGAATCTCCGTCCTCCACGAAGAATCGTGAAAAGAAGCGTGATCCCGAGGCACATTCTGCGAAAAAGGGCAATACATGGCATTTCGGATACAAGGCACATAATCGGTGTTGATGAAGAAAATGGTCTTGTCCACGCTGTCAAAACAACCGCTGCCAATGAGCACGATGTTACAGTAATGAACGAATTACTGCATGGTGAGGAAGAACGTGCATAAGGTGACAGCGGCTACATCGGGGCAAAGAAGCGCCCTGATGCTGTCAGGAAAAACAAATCCGGAAAGAACATCTGATACATCATCAATCGTCGTCCGTCATCCATCAAAAAGCTGTTCAAAAGCGGTCAATATGCTGCTAAGAAAAGAGAACGGCAGAAATCATCTGTCCGCTGCAAAGTGGAACATGTCTTCGCAGTGGTGAAGAATATTTTTCGGTATCGTAAAACCCGATACCGGGGTCTGCGAAAACAGACCGCCAAAAATTATATTATGTTCGCATTGCGAATCTGTATCTGGCTGACAGAGTTTCTCTGTCGGTCTGATTCAGTGTGCCTTGCGATTGATCATTGAACGTAGTTCTGTCCCTTTGCGATTTTGCAGAGGGATTTTTCATATCTGCTTATCTGGATGTGGGATTATGCGGTATTGCCTTAATAATAGAGTTTCTCTATATTTTATACAGCTATTCCACAAAAACATTTGCCCTTGTTCAAATCGCTTTCTCAAACGATAAATAATCGCTCCAACATATTCTTTCTTGGGAAAGGCTGTGGCATATGTATCCAGAATCTCCTTCACATTGCGATTTTTCAGCTCATTCAACACACCATGCCAGTACTTTACGTTCTCATTTTCACCGAACAGGTCTTTCAGAGTGTCCTCAATGTCCTTTACACTGCGGATCTCGTACTCCTCCAACAGCATTCCGGTGATGTTCTTCTTCCCCTCACTCATCGGTTCTCTTTTTCTTCTTCCCATAAAAAGTCAGCCTTCTGTGTTTCTTTTATTATACCACAGTTGAGTTGTTTTTTACGTTTTTTTGGAAGCTCGGTAGTTTACAGGGAAAAGTATTTACCACAGGGGATTGCAGCTTGATAGTGGCTATTGCGATTTTGAGTGTGGGTTGACTGCACGTTTATTGACAAGTCCATCCAGCTCAGGACTGGACTTTTTTGACAGTCTAAAACGTGTACCCCACTGGTACACGCTCCACTGTTGTATATAGCTTGATATGGAACACAATCAAAGATATATCCGGTGATCTGGTGGATTTCATAAATAAAGATAGGTTCATAAGTTGTTCAGCTTATGCACTTCTATCATCCACAAATTTACTGTCACATTCTTGTGACAATTGCGAATTGACGAACCGTATGGAATGTGGTAGTATTGTAGTATATAATGGGCGAGGAGCAGAATGATATGCAAAATGCTATGGCTGATAGATCGGCTTGCTACCTCTGAAATCTCATGTGATAGAAAAGTTCTTGCAAAACATATGGCTTTGGAGTCATTCAGAAAGTGGAACGAATAATCAAGGTGGAAGCTTAGAGCATATCTGAAAACCCCGACCAATTGTACTATTTCAACAAAATGCAGATAGCGGCAAGGTAAACGAAAGCAAGGAAGGACGAAGCCAGCTTATCATAACGAGTGGCAACTCTGCGAAAAGCCATGAGTTTATTGAAAAAGCACTCAACCAGATGCCGTTCTTTGTAGGTATAAAAGTCGCAGTACCACGGAGTATCACATTTTCTCACGAGGAGGAATTGTATAAACTGCGTTCTGCTCCGTAATATACTCCCTGATCTTTTTCGCACCATACGCCTTGTCGCCAAGGATATTGCTGCTGGATATATCCACATCTGAAAGCAGATCAATTGCAGCTTTGGCATCATGCACCTGTCCGCCTGTCAGCATAAAGTGTACAGGATTGCCGAGTGCATCCACAACTGCATGGATTTTCGTGTTCTTTCCGCCACGACTATTGCCGATAAATTGGTTGTTTTCTGAATTTACAGCCCCTTTTTTGCACCCGCACTCTGCGGGTGTGCCTTAATGGACGTACTGTCAATGCAGAGGTTTTCATAATCCGCATCTGCATTCAAAGCATGAAAGATCCGCAGAAGCGTTCCATCGTCACGCCACTTGAAAAAACGGCTGTATATAGTCTGATGCGGTCCATATCGTTCTGGAATATCCGCCCATGCTGCCCCGCTTCTTGCAAGCCAAAGCATTCCATTGAGTACCATTCGGTCATCCTTCGGCGGTCTGCCAGTTTTTGCATGATGGATCATATCCTTGATTCTTTCCCATTCTGCATCTGTGAGTTCATATCTTTTGGCAGCTATAGCTTCTGTCTCTTTTTTATTACTCAGAGGCAATCTTTTAGACATTTTTTGTTTTCAGATGCGTTCTAATATCCTAAAGGAGGTATTATATTATGAGAGGAATCCAGTATTACAGAGCAAATAATGTCTCTTTGGATGACCGTACGGTACTTATCAGCGGTCAATGTGCACAAATCAAAGCCTTGTATCTTGCAGAACAGTTAAAGCAGGCTGCAAGAAGGGGGTATAAGACAGTGGTGATCGACTTTGGTCGTACAGGTAACTTCTCTAGTATTCTTGACAGCTGTGGCTTTCATTCACAGCACGCCTTTGTTGCTGGGCGAGATAATTATGCATCTAGTGAAACACCGATTTGCGAAGCAATCTCAAATCTCCGGACTCACGCTTGTAAGATGGGATATGAGCATTCTACTTATGCTCATATGACAGCATTTCTGAGTTTTCTTATGAGTCTTGATTCTGGGAACTGCCATAGTATCCAGCAGCTGCTCAGAAAGTTCAGTAATCAGGAGAAGCTCGAGGAAACGCTCCACACTCTTGTGAAAAGCGGAGCAATAACTGTTCAGGATGCAGAGGACAAGATTCAGACTTACCTTGAATATGCAGCAAGCGGAATAATTGCTGACACCCTCCTTACTGAATTAGACTTCATTATGAAACCAAATATCGGAGCTGAGGCGTTTTCACTTTCCGATCTCAAGCAAGGTGAAGCAGCTGTACTATATGCAAGTGAAAACAACTCCACAGATCTCAACGATTACATGGTAAGGCTTTGGACATCTGATCTGATTCAAATGGCTGCCAGAGAGCCAATCCTGATCGTAATCAATGCAGGTCATCATCCCCAGATTGACAGAATGTACGAATTGATAGAATCAACATCAACCAAAACAAATGTGAGCATTTTTTACAGCTCCTATGACCTATTCTCGGGTGTCGATGCAAAGAGGGCTATAGCATTCGCCAAGATCTTTAGATACAATATCTACGGAAGTCATTCAAATGAATCTGCCGAGGTGATCAGCAGCATGTTCCCAGAACACTGGCTCACACAGTTTAATTATGCGGATGATCATAATCAAAGAATTATGGGCGAAAGTCTGATTGACAAGATACTTGGTACTGATCATACAATGACAGTATCCACTTCTCTTGTTAAGGAAACTATTATCCCTGCGTATAGTATTGTGGGACTTACAGAGTATGAATTCATCATCTTCGACACGCTGACAAATGAAGTGCAGTCGGCATCTATCTGAATTGATGATATTCCTATACGTCGTCCATGGCGGTGTATGGAAATGCGTAAAATGGCGTGCACATCAGCACACAATCTCAATCAAACTATTGCAATGGTCTGATTGAGAATTAGTATGGGGAGGACAAAATCATGAAAAGAAAAATCTTCTTTGCCAGAGGCATGAGCAGAGTGGCTTTTGTACTTTTGTACATACTCGACATCGTAGGAATCTATTCTGTGACCGGTGATGTTGCATACACAGCCATCGGTGCAACAGGCATCCTCATGATCCTAGCAATTCAGATGAGTGTGAGCCTTCTGACACTGAAGGCTCACTCCATCAAAGGATCACCTTATGCTGATGCCAATTACCTCCAAAGCTGCATGGAGACTGTCATCAACAGAAGTGAAACGGTCGGACGAAAGCGAAGAAAGATCCGTTTGTGGATATCGGATAACGAGTCACTCAACTGCTATACCGTCGGACGGAATATCATAGTGAACAGGAGCGTACTCAGACTCGGTGACAGAACCATACTCGAAGCACTCCTTGCACATGAGTACTCCCATGTGCTCAACTATGATTCCTACTTCGCAGCCCTTCTGGAGATGAATCTCTTCATCGGACTTTGCATTGTAGGCTTAAGTCTTTTCGGTGCAGCTGTTGTCATTGTGCTGATGATGGCTTTGCTGTTCGGTCTGATCTTTTCTTCTTGGGTTGGCTTCACAGCCGGAGCAATTTTTGGCAAAATATTAAAAGGCGGGTGTGGACTGGTGAGCCGTGCATTTTACTATATCAGCAAGGCATTTTCGGCATTTCTCTACCGCAGGCAGGAGTATGAAGCGGATCGCTATACTGCATTGTTAGGATACTCCCGTGCGATGGTGAATCTGTTCCGGTTGGAGGAACGCATGGAACAGCATGCTGTTCAGGTAAGCTGGATCGAAGAGTTGCTTGATGACCATCCGTCCAATTACCGCCGCACGGTTCAGTTTGAACGGATGGAAGAAGAAATCGCAAAGCTTGAGAAGGAAAGGCAGGGCTATGAGATCAAACCTTACGAGAATCCGTTCAGCTAAATGTATAAGGAGTGATAAGAAATGAGTGGTCTGCACAGATCCTATACCAGAAAATCGACAAAAGATGCAATGGACAAAAACGCCAGTTATAACAGCAAGAACGAAATGCTAGATCCAAATGAAAATGAACCTATTCAGGATAAAAAGGTAATCGGTCATCCAACAGGGATGGAATGGCGGGGGTTCAAGTCATATGGTGAAAAATCTGGTATGACTCAGGCTGAGATGAATAATACACAAAATAATGGAGCGATGCTTCAGTGGGAATCTGCCAGCAGCAATGCAAAGCATGAACATGAAGAAACGGATCCCAATGCGACTGCTCTGAATACTGCTAATTACTGCTACCTGGAAAATCCGCAGTATCAGAAATCGACCTACATCAATCCGCCAAGTGCGGAGGGAGAACCGTGGACTCTGAGCGTTGTGAACAAGCAAACCGGAATTGAAAGTCAAATAGGTACATTTGAGCCGGATTTAGGGGAAGTCACACCGGAGGGCACAGCAGCACTCAAGAGTACAGTATCGCTCAACGATCTGGAATCTGAAAACACCTGCGAAAACAGCATGAATGATTTCGGGTCCGAAGAAAACAACACAGATGCAGCAGAAAGTTCGGCATCGGAAGGGAATGGTGATAACAGCGGCGGTTCGAATCATAATGATGATGACGGAATGACAATGTAATACGATTCCCATAGCTTCTGTAGGCGGCGTATGGGAACAAGTGAGAATCAGTATGAAAAACAGGAGGGTTTGAATGATCTTTGATAAAGAAATGTTCGGATTACATAGTCCAAATATTGCAGTCAAAAACAATGATATGAGTGATTTTGGAAGTGATAACAGCGGTGCAGAATTCGCAGAAGGTTCGAGCACTAACGGGATCGCTTCAGGTGATGCTTCAGTCGGCGGTGCGGATGCCGGGAAGGGTGATGCGTGTGGAAATGCAAATGGAGCCGACTGCGGAATGTCGATGTAGAACAGGGTATTTCTTTGAACAGCTCATGCGATCTGCTGTTCGAGTGGTATCAGGGGATGTCCCTGTGGTATTTAGAGAGTATCAAAACCCTCCCCACACCAATCAATGACAACAAAAGAATAAAACTCAGTGTAACTATTCAGTCCTCCCCAAACTTCCACAAAGTTGAAAACAAAATTCCACTGTAAAAAAACTGTGATTCTGTCAATTTACAAGCGTCAATAAATGTGCTATACTAAAGAAAAAACGGTGGTGAAAAAGCATGGAGGTAATCTAGAAGTTCTGTGATATAACTAAGGCACTTACATTTCATTATGATAAATGCACAGAGCTTTGCATGATTGGAATAACCGGGACGTCCGTTCGGTGAATTGAACTCCGATAATTCTGACAGATCAAGATTTTGAAACAGCTTATCATAAAAGATGACTTTCGGTGCGGACGTAAAAACAGATATGTCCTGCATGATTTTCTGACGGTAGATAACAGCCAGCCCCTTTCGTGTGGTTTGTTTCCAATTTAATTATACCACGGTGGCTGGCTGTTTTCTATATATGGAGTGATATTTTGCTCTGATATTACTCTGTTTTCCCAGTGTTGCTTGGGGATTTTAGTTTTACTTAGGGCTATGTGGTATTAACAAAGGAGTGAGAGTTATATGGGTAAAATTGCAAATGCACTTGCCGGAGTGACAGGTACAGCCATTCTGACTGTGAATAGTTTTTTCGGCGGAACATCCGGAGAGGCTGCACAAACTGATAACGCAGCTGATATAGCAGATACAAACAATATGAATCATTCTGTTGCTTCTGTACAAATGCAGGATGAAGGAGTCGGCCCGTCGGAGTGGGTTTCCGGTGTCAGCGAGGGTATCGAAACGGCAGTAGAAGATCATGCGACACAATCGGAAACGCAGGAAACACAAGAATCCTCTCAGGGGGCAGGAACTGCTGCGATGACCACAGGAGCAGCTCCGCCGGATCACGGTAATGACGAGGATATGAGTGATTTTGGAATAGATGCAAATGATGCGGGTGCCGAAGAAACCGATGTATCGGATATAAATGACAGCATGGGTGATTTCGGTACTGATGCCGGTGCCGAAGATAGTGCCGCGGACGATGGGAACTGTGATAGTGGAGACTGTGCAAGCAGTGACGATGATGGAATGTCGATGTAGAATAATAAGTTTTTTCTGATCCAAGATGTTCGCTGCTAATGGTGCAGTGAACTCTGTCACTGAAACAGGATCATGAAAGGGGAACTATAATGTCTTTTTTTGATGAAGAAGTATATAAAACACCGGAAGCATTTCGGGTAGAGAAGCCGATGGCATTTTTATCTGGGAAGGACATTTTCGGAAAAAAGATTTCCCAGGTACCGATCAATGATATGCATGTTCTTGTTCTGGGTGCACCGGGTATGGGAAAAACGGTTCAGATCCGGAAGCTCCTGAGCCAGACGGTTCAGAATCCTAACAGTACTCACATCATCTTTGACCCAAAAGGGGAGTTCTACAGGGAATTTTACCGTGAAGGGCAGGACTATGCACTTTCACTGTTTGACGTTGCCGATATCAGATCCAATGTAAGGTGGAACCTCATGCAGGACGCTGCCTGCGATTTGCATCCAGAAACCACAATCCGTGAGATTGCAAAATCAATCTGCAAGGAGGCTGTCACAAGATCGCAGAATCCTTTCTTTCCGGAAGCGGCAGAAGCACTGATCTCAGCCATCTGGATTATGGTATACAGACGGTATAAGGGCAACCTTCCGAATAATGATGTTCTCATCAGCAAAACCAAGAGCTGGTCACGAGAGCGGCTCCTTAAAGAGGCTTCCAGAACTGTCAACGGGGTAAAGGTGAATGATGATCTGTTTGCGACGATCAATGAACTGACTGATCCGAAAGGTGGAGTAGCAACAGCGAACATCCGACAGGAGATGGAAAATATTCTTGATCACGCGTTCAATCCGGAAGGCAATTTTTGCAGCAAAGGCGGCTTTTCTGTGATCGACTTTGTGAGAAATTCTAAGGGAAGAAGATTGTTCCTAATCTATGATTTTGCAACTGCTGAAAGTTCCCGTCAGATCATTGGAACGCTGCTGAATCTGATGATGAAGGAATCGCTTTCCATAAATGCCTCCAGAAATTCTGAGCACAGGACCTACTACTACCTTGATGAACTGCCTGTTTTACCTGATAACATTTCGCATCTGCAATCTCTGTGCTGCTTCGGACGCAGTACGGGTAACAGGGTCATTGTCGGTATTCAGGGCCTATCACAGCTTTATCATGCTTACGGAGAAAACAATGGCAATGCGATACTTGCTGCCTTCACTGATAACATCATCATGAGGGCGAATGATCCGATTACAGTAGAGAAGATCTCCAGGCGTTCTGGACAGAAAACCGTCACTCGCACAAGGATGGGTTCCACAAGGGGCAGTATTGACTCCAGGACGGAGCAAATCTATGCAATTCCGGAGGATGTCATGTCAAATCTGGATGTCGGGCAGGCAATACTGGCAATTCGTGGCAATAAACCCTTTTATATCGAACTTGATTCGTAAAAAGATGAAGGCATCTTGAATTTTATATCGATAAGATTCAGGATGCCTATTGAAAAATATGTACTTTTATTGCTATAACAAAAATTATCATAACAAAGTTCCATAATCAGAATGCAGTTCCCAATCATTAAAAAACGATAAAACAGAAGCAATAAAAGAAGTCGCAAAAATGCAATAGCAACGTGCAACATTTCATTCAGCAAGGATGGCGTTAATCTCAAAATACGAAGACCCTGCGGTTCGGTTCCGAAAATAAACTGTGTAAATACGTATAACACCAAAAAAATAAAACAATAAGTGAGCTGCACTGCAGTACTGTCAATGGCACGATTGCAGGTACGGAGGATCAATCCCGAATTTTGTGTAAACACCAAACAGTGCATAACTGAAAGCACAAATATTTATGATGAGACCAGCAGAAAGACTGCCGGTCTTATCTGCATTGTAGCATGATTCTGATCATCTGTCAAGAGGGGCTAGCCCCTCTTGACAGATGATCACTCAGGCAGACGATCTCCGTAGTAGATGACCAGCTGTGCATAGATCCGGCTCCAGTCCTGCCGCCGACCAGTCCATTTCTTCGTGATGTCCGTCATTGCCAGATACAGCAGCTTGAACAGGCTGTCATCGGTCGGGAAAACCGAGCGAGTCTTCGTCACTTTCCGAAGCTGTCGGTTAAAGCCCTCAATCGCATTGGTGGTATAGATCAGCTTTCTCAGTTCCTGCGGGAATTTGAAATAAGTGCTGAGATTCGGCCAATTCTCATACCAAGACTTCGAGATTTTCGGATATTTGCTGTCCCAGGCAGCGGCAAATGCATCCAGAGCCTCCAATGCAGACGGCTCATCAACCGCAGTATGCACCTTCTTCAGATCCGCCATCAGAGCCTTCAAGTCCTTGTAAGACACGTATTTGCTTGAATTCCTGAGCTGATGAATGATGCAGTTCTGGATGTCAGTTTTCGGAAATACAGCCTCTATCGCCTGCGAAAAGCCTGTCAGGTTATCCGTGCAGGCAATCAGAATATCCTCAACGCCTCTGTTTCGCAAACTGTTCAGCACACCTGCCCAGAATTTAGCACTTTCGTTTTCACCGACCCACATGCCGAGAATGTCCTTCCTGCCATCCAGGTCAACGCCGATCGCTATGTACACAGCCTTCTTGATGATCTGTCCTTCGCTGCGGACATGGTAGTGGATTGCGTCAAGAAATACGACTGCATAGACACTTTCAAGCGGTCGCTGCTGCCACTCCTTTGCCGCTGGAAGAACCTTATCGGTAATGCGGCTGAAGGTTGTATCCGAGATCTCAAGACCGTAAATGTCACGGATATGCTCCTCAATATCGGACGTTGACATACCTTTTGCGTACATGGAAATGATCTTGCTTTCCATATCCTGAGAAATGCTTGTCTGATTCTTGGCAGTATTCTGGGCTCAAAATCGCCGTTTCTATCACGTGGCACGTCAATCGTGACTTTGCCCATACCTGTACGCAGCGTCTTCTTGCTGTGACCGTTGCGACTGTTGGTGGTGACCTTGTTCTTCACATCGTACGGCTCATATCCGAGTTCATCGTCAAGCTCCGATTCAAGGCTGCCTTCCATGAACAGTATTAGTTTCCATTTCCTTGGCACAAAATAATCCCCTTTGAGTTCACACGTTTTTTTGTGTCTACTCTAAGGGGATTATATCAATGTCGGTGCTGAGGGGAGTCGGTTATTTGTTGATAAAGTGGAAGAACAGCCGGCCGCCCGCTACCAAAAAACCGCAGGCACTCAGAATGGCGGCGATGATCGTCAGCCATTTTACACCCTCTCTTGGCTTGCTTTTGCCGGTGTCATTTTCATCGATCTTAGCGGATGCCGTTTTCTCCAAGGCAGAGAACATCTCGGCAGGAGCGGAGCTATCCAGCTCTTCGGGATTCCAGGGAGTTTCCTGCGTGCCGGGAGGCAGCTGCGGAGCGGTTTCCTCCTGTCCGGGAACGAGCGACACGACTTCGGTCTCAGAAGGCATGCTTTCCGTCGGCACGCTGTGGACTGTTTCCCCGCTGCCCGCATTGAAGCTCTTCACTTCTCCGGATGCGTCAAGCTCGACGGTGCAGCTCTCGGACTCGGAGAGACTGTTAATGTGATCCTCCAGATAGGTGTATGCCTTGAGCACCTTCCCCTCATCCGTCAGGATCACACATTTGAACTGCACGTTCCGGCTGTCCTGGATCCAATCCTCGCCGGTGACAAGGACAGCATTCTCCGGAAGGCTGTCTGCCCAGAACCAGATGTCATTATTCTTGGAAAGATAGGCATAATCTCCATCCCGGAGCTTTTTGAGATTTTTCTCCAGTTCCCCCACGCTCAGCTGGACTGAGGGCCAGCCGGCCTTGATCTCATCTGCATAATAATACTCTCCGTCACTCTCATGCCGATAGACTAGCTGCCATGTATTTCCAACCATCACAAGGCCGAAATCGCCCGTGTTTTCGGCTTCATTTGCGGACTTAATGACGTTCTTGATCTGCTTGGCACCGGCATCGCCGAACACCTCCGGCGTCAGGCCGATGTAATCTTCACTGGCGGTCCAGAGACCGTTTCCGTCCTTGACGTAGACCTTTACCTCTTCACAGCCGAAAGGCACGGGCACGCAGTCTTCATAGAATTTCCATTCCGTTCCGTCATAGCCCAGCAGTGCCTGATGTAGGCGCAGCGCCTCAATCTCATCGGAATCAAGTGTGACTGCATCAGAGGGTTTGGCGTAAACCGGCACAGCCGCCATACTCCCCAACAGAATGACCCCTGCCGTCAATGTGACAAGCCATTGCTTCATTTGCGGTCGCCCCCTTCCCATACTTCCTTCGGACTCTTCGATCTGGAATTTTTATTGATATAAAAACGCACCGCTGCATTGGCTGCCGTCGACAGCAGCAGCAGAAACAGTGCCGCAGCTAGCCCGATGCCCACATCTGCACGGTAGGCAAGGAAAATCACCAGAACAGACAGGGGGGCTATCAGCACGGTCACGATCGCTGTGATGAGCTCCGGACTGCCATTCAGGAAGCCGCTGGCGGCAGATCTCACCTTGTACATTTCAGCAAGATCTTCATTTCCGGTGCTTTTCGCTGCGTCATAGAGCCTAAGTGCCTTGGAATTGGGAATATCATTTTTGATGGAGGGATAATACTTCCACGTTGCCAGCAGCATCGTCGCTGTCTGATTTTCGTAGTTTTTCCTGAGAAGGCTTTCAAGCTTCGCAAGAAAGCTGTCAAAGAATCCCTCCATGCGGTTTCCCGCATTATACCAGCCACAAATGTATTTCAGCGCACAGAGGATGTACAGCGGCGCATCATGATCCTCCGGCAGTTTGTTCCTGCCGAAATAGGAAATGAACTTATCACAGGCGCCGCTTGTGTCGCCCTCCATCAGGAGCAGAAGGAGCGCCAGAACGGTTTTGGGCTCCGCCGATTCCTCCATGGATGCCTTTTCCATACTCAGCAGCCGCTTGGCGATCCGCTTGTTCATGTACGAAATCACCGGCTTCTCCTGCGGCGATTTATTGCGGATGTAGGGCTTGATCTCCTCCAGCAGATAATTGGTGTTCAGCTTTTCCTCATCCAGCTTCAGTCCAATCTCGATGACCTTCTCCAGCTCTGCCGGCCAAGGCTTGAATCTGCTGACATATCCGGTTTTCCAGTCATAATTGCGGATGCCGGTCTGTATCATCCTGAGAACGGCCGTCTCCTCCAGTGCAAGCTTCGTGAGATAGCGCATGAGCTCAAAGAACAGATCGCCGAAATCGCACAGAATGGCCTTGCGAATCTCCGGTATCAGGACGCTGAGACGCTCGATTTCCTTCTGCACGGCCCTGACTTTTTCGATAGGCTTCATGCTGCCCTCCAGATGGGAGGTGCTGTCCGGCTGGAAGATATCATACCAAAGTCGATAATACCGGCTCTGCAGCTTGGTTTGCATCTCCGCAGACTCGGCGGTGACATTCACCAACTTTTGCAAAAGCTCCTGACCGTGTACTGTGATCAGCTGTATTCTGAACTTTTCCACTTCCTCTTCTGGGGTGTTCAGATAGAAGACCAGACCATAGCTGCTTTGGACCAAACCATTGAAATACGGTTTGATGTCCTTTTTCGATTTGTCAATGTTCGAGAGCATATCGCTAATGACCGTTTTTACCTGATCACTGTCGCAGCGCTTCAGGATGTGCTCGGTATGTTCCCACTTCACCGGATAGCTGGGAATGCGGATGATGCGGTAGGTTTCCAGATAGGAGAGGCATTTCGTCACGCTGTTCCGGCGTGCAGTATCGGTCAGTGTTTCATATTTTGCAAGGTGTTGTTCTGTATTCAGATATGTCTCTGCTGCATTCTTTCGCAGAAGCTCGTCATATTGCATAACCCATTTCTTGACAAGCTGACAGTTCTCATCACGCTGATATTCCTCCATCAGCGGCGGCATCATTCTCACAAACAGCGGAAAGACTGGAAGATCCTCCGGCAAAAGCGGATAATTGCTCTCCAAAAACAGCATCTTATACAGCATAAGGCCTTCAGCAGTATCATGCTGATCCACATAAAGATTCTCAGAGTAGCTAATAAGCATTTGCATAAATTTTTGTCTCTCCGATTCCGGCTGTAAATAATTTGCCACGCTAGCACACCAGGTATAGAGCGTATGCAGCATCTCCGCAGAGGTCAGCGAGGGGCTAAGCATGGCAGTGCAAATCTGAGCACAGCTTTTCTTGGAGTTTTCCCAATAGTAAGGCAGTGCCTTGTCCAGAAACAGGGTACCGATGAGCCGGTGCAGCTCGGTATCTGTATCCTTGGCTGTGTAAAAGCCGATCAGCATCTGAAGCAGGTCACTGCTCAGGTAGAAGGGCTGTGAATTGTCCGCAGATGCCTTTTTTTGCAGCCAGCTGCGGAAAACGCTCTTGGCAGAGGCACCGCCCCGGACATCCCCAAGCAGCCCGGAAACGTACTCGAAGGTCTCGGGCAGGGCATTGTCGGAGAATACCTTGGTGATAAGGCATTCCTGCATCGTACCGTAGAACTCCAGCTCTGCAGACTTCGGGTCCTTCAGGGTACGCAGCATCACGGCTTCGAGCTCGCCGTTGCAGCCGACCTGCTCCAGCTGCCGATCTAAGAGCTCCTTGGCCTCTCTGGTAATATCCGGGAACATCTGGATGGCCACACCCATCTGGCTGAGAATGCCGACTAGAGCACGCTGTGTCTCTTCCAGCGGGATGGCCTCGTTTCTGCGGCGCTTTTCGTCCATGAGGAACAGGTCGGTGACGGTGTTCATGATGCTGGGGAGCTTGCGAATGCGGTCGATCTGTTCGCCGAAGCTCTTTTCAATATATTCGTGAAGCCTTGTCAGGGCGGCCTGATCGCCGAGGTGATCCCAGAGATAATTGGCAAAACTGTCGTTTGTGCTGTTCACGCCGGTGCAGGTGATGTTGTTGTTTTGCAGATCGATCAGCGAGAAATCCTTGGAATCCAGACCGGTGGTATAGCGACCGGTATAGATGCGGAATTTGATGTCCTTGAGGCCGTCGTAGGCAACGCTCTCGTTCCACATCGAAACGCCGCTGAAAAAGCGGGTGATGCATCTCGGGATGACGCGCAGAACGGCAGCCATCAGCTGTTCGCCGCGCTCGGAGCCGCCGTATTCCTCCCAGTCACGCTCGGTGACATTGGGAAGAAGAAGTGCTACGCTGCCGGTGGTCGAAATGCGCTGACAGATGGCATTGATCAAAGTTACAAAGCTGCTGCGCCGGAAGCCGCATTCCTGAAAGATCTCGGGGGAAACGGCCGGGACAGCATGTGTGAGCATTCCGAGATCTTCTCTGACCAGGATGGGATTTTTGCTTGCCAGACCGCCGCAGCGGGCATCAACATCGGTATAGGAATCGAAGCTCTCGGTCTCTGTCAGGACCTCAGGGTCGCTCAGAATACGCTGACGGTCGTTTTCCATGAAGATGTAGGTGTGCGAAAACGAAACACTGCCGCTGCTGGTACACAGGTCATTGACGCGGAATGTCCTGACGGCAAGCAGTGCATCCTTGTACGGCATGATGCGCAGAATGCCGCGGTTGAACACTGTTGCACCCGTCTGTGCCACGTCGGGCATTTTGGCGCAGTTGATAATGGCTTGGTTCAGCTCCTTCTGCGTGCGGCTCGGCAGCTTCAGAATTGTATCGGATACTGCGGCTGTCTTGAAGCCGGGCGTGGTGGAATTGTCATACACGCCCTTGGTACAGCGCAGCAATAAATGTTGCCCTATCATGTGATACCTCCTGCCTTGTTAGACATCTGTGCTTTGCTGGCCGTAGTCCTTGAGCCATTTCTGAAGCTGCGCCTTCTGGTATTCCTGACGGAGTTTCGCCTCCTGATCCTTGCTCTGTCCCAAGAATCTGGCAAGGAGACTAGGCTGCTTGGGATTGGGATCGACAAAAAACTCGTCATTGTCGATTGGCGGAATAATGCCAAATTTCGACAGGAAATACAGAACTGGCAGCTGGAGCCCGCGCGGATTTACTTGCCCGGTCGGAGCGGGCTCGGCAAGGTACTGCGATGCCTGCGACTGCTTTTCCTCGGAGGACAGGCGGTTGAATCTGTCCCAGACCTCCTTGCTGGTGAGCTTGTCCACCTGCGGATGGTTGCCGGTGCTGTCCTTAAAGCCGGGAATGGTGATGATGCTCACATCCGAGCCGATGGAGGAAACCGGAATGTGCATTGCGTTGGTAAACAGGGAGACAACGGTCTCTACCCAACCGCCCTCGGTATCCAACTTTTTGAGAACCTTCTGGGTGCTCTTGCTGAGCTTTCTGAGCTGTGCAGCCCAGTTCTGACCGGGGCTGTATTGCAGGCTCTCGCCGGGAGCAAGTGCACTTTCGCGCGTTTCCAGCTTCAGGCGGCTCGCATTCAGATACAGCATGTCCTGCTTGGTCAGCACACAGGCTGTGGGTGTCTTAACGGTGTTGATGGGATCGCTGCGGAGGTAATCGTTGAGTGTGATCATCATGCGCTCAACAGCCTCGGAATCATCCACATGATGGGCCATGATCTCATCGTTCATTTCTTCCTGTGCACGGCCCAGTGCCAGCGGATCCGTCATCAGGACCAGTCCGTCCACATTCCGAAACAGGCTGACGATGCGCTTGAAATCGTCATCCTGCCCGACAGAGGCATCGCGGCCGAGAAGCTCGCCCATAATATCCTGAAAGCAAAGGACGCAGCTGCTGGTATCATCTGCTTGATACTCGTCTGCAGTGCCCGGCTTCAACTGGCGGTAGGAGGCCACAATACAGTGCGGCGGCGGGATCTCCTGCGTTGTTGGCGGAAACAGACCGGCTTTTTTGAAATTCTTGGACGCTGTGTACACCGTATCCTCTACGCCGCTTTCCAGATGAAGACCCGTGTACCGCAGATACACCCTTCCACCGGTAACATTCATGTTCTCCATGGAGCCGTTGACCATACGCCAGCACTGCATGGTGAGAAATACGGTTTTGCCGGCGGTGGAATGGCCGAACATGCCAATAATATAGATTGGCTTTTTGCCCGCATTCGGCAGAAGCAGCTTATGGCAACCGGGGCAGCGTCTCTTCCGCAGATAGCCGCTGTATCTTTCTCCCTCCACGAGGAGACCGGTCACACGGTAGGAGGTGACCAGCTCGCCGGATTCGGACTCGGAATTGTAGACATGCTTGGGAACATGGACCTGCTCGGTGCACTCCGGGATGATCTGTCTGACCAGATCGGTGCGCTGATTGATCTGCTCGGCTGTCAAGAACAGGCCGTCGGTCGCGGAGCTGTCATCTCCCATTTCCAAAGAGCCGCTGCCCATGCCGCCGAACAGATTCATGCTGTCTACGGGTTCCTCGGCAGCCTTCTCCTCCTCATCCTCTTCGTCCTGGTATTCCACCGGGTCATCGAGCTCGTCATAGGAGATCTTGTAAACTGCCTCCTCGCTTTTCAACTTTCTCATGCAGTGCACGCATTTGATCGTAAAATACATTGCTTTTCCTCCATTTCTGGCTATATGATGTCTGTTTATGATTCCCTGCCTTTGCGTAGCAGACGGACGAGCTTATCTAGGATCCCTTCCGCCTTTTTCTTCTCCTGCTTGATCTCAATGGCGGTGCCGGGAGAATGCATCTGCACACCGTCGGCAAGATTGGGCATGACAAAATTGACAACACGGATCGTTGAGCTGACCTCTTTGTTGTATTTGGGAATCGTGCCGTACACCGGAAAGCGAAATTTTACGCCGCAGTACCGGTAGGAATACTCCAGAAATCCTGACGGGATCTCCTGCGAGCTGCGAATGTGAAGCGTCACCTCGTCATTGCCAGTGTGCACCATTTCCCAGTTCAATGTGCCGACGGCACGCAGGCCGGTACAGCAGATATTCCGCTCCTTCATCTTCCGGCATTCATTCTGTATTTCTGTGGTGGAGATCTTGTTATCCTGCGTACTCCCAACTACAATGAAGCGGCGCTGCTTTCCGGCAATCTCCTTGGTAGGCTCGATCTGAATCTGCTTAGCATGCGGCGATTGATAGTACACATCATTCAGCTTGAGTGTGATGGGGCCGGACGGCGGTGCCTCCGCGATAATGATCTTTTTCACCGTTTTCCCCGGAGGCAGCTCCCAATACAGCTCAAATTTGCCGTTTCGATACTGGCAGGATATATTTTGAAGCTCAATTAGTGCCATTCTTTACTTCCTCCTTCACAGCTGCACCGCCCGTGCTTTTGAACAGCCGGTTCGCCCCCACAGGGTGGGAAATGCGGACGACCTCAATACGGTCCGTCATCTGCTCCGCCTTGTGCTTGTAAACATTTTCATCGGCATCCTTGACGAAGCCGCAGAAATCTGATACCATTTCTTCTGCCTTCTCCGCAGCGTAGATAAAATGCCACTCACTTTTGACATTCTGAACCGGGAACAGCATCTTATCCCGGCTGTCGTGGTATTCATCCCAGAGAGGACGGCGGATCTTCTCCTGCGACTCTGCCGGGTCCTCGCTGCCAGCATTCAAGTACTTGCCGGCAATTTTATTGGTAAAGTACTCGTTTGTATCCAGCTGAAGGGTATTCTTGGCGATGGAGAAGATCACTCTGACAAGCAGCTCCAGGCTCACCGGCTCCTCCGAGCATAGAATCCGAAGGCAGGCATCCATCAGCTCCCTGCGGTCATCTTCCTTCCATTCATATTCTTGATCGATATTCAGCTCATCACGCTGCCAGCGGTTGCACACCCCGTGCAGCTCCTCGCGCAGCTTCTGGATCTCGCGGTTCAGCTCGCTGAGACGTCCGGAAATACGGCGGGAATAGTTGCTGCTCTGCGAGAGAAGTGTCTTGAACAGCTTCCGCGCACGGTTTTCCAACTGCACGGATAGGCTGCTCTCCATCCGGCGGATCGCCTGCTCGATGTCCTTGGCGTTTTCATAGCCCGGCATTCCGTGCTGCCACAGCGCACATGTCAGCACCTTCATCTGCGGGATATAGGTATCTACGAACTCATCCAGCTTTCCAGCGCCGAATACCGAATCCAATCCGTTCAGGCAGTTTCCGTAAAATCTTTGGTAGATCTCCCAAAATTCATTGAACCGCATCATATGACCCGGCTGGATCAGAAAATCTTCCTCCACCGGAAGGAGTGAAAGGTAGTATTTCTCTGCAAACTCCCGCATTTCCTTCTCGCAGTCGTTTAAGGAGAGAAACCGCTTGCCGTCATTAAAGCAAAAGCTGCTCAGCGGCTCAATGGTGATGCTACCGTCCTCCCGCTTGGGTACCTTCTCCCATGTAGACTCCCACCAGAGGTGTTTGGGCAGATCGGCAAGCTCCCTGCCGAATTTGGCGAGACACTCCTCATGATCCTCCGGCACACTCCGGAACCAGTCCAGTAGGGACAGCGCCCGCTTGGCAATTTCCAGATGCACGGGCATACAAATCGAAAATGCGTGGCTGGAAAACACACACTCCTCCTGCGTGACCTCGCGGATATAGTTTCCTCCGCCATCCATAGAAAGCAGCACGACCGCTCCCACAAGGGTCTGGGCAATGGTGGTGGTGTTGACAGTGAGGTTATCGCTGTCCCAATCCGAAAGGAGCATCAGGTAGTTGGAGTAGCCGCCGCGGATCTGCCGCCGCACGTCAAGCACCGTCCTGAGAAACGTATTCTTGGAAATTACCAGATCTTTGTGCAGCACAACACTTGGCCACCACAGCACATCGGTAAGATTGGTCGCCTCCATCCACTCTGCCATTTTTTCCTCTGCGCGGATGAATGTGCTGCAAAGCGCTTCAAAATACTCCTGCTGCATTCCGACGCATTGCAGAAAGACAGGGATCATGGAGAGCTTTGTCGCATGCTTTACTGCACGCTGGTCGGCTACCTCCTTCATGGCCCGGATAAAGGCCTGATACAGTGCCTCATCGGCCTCCTCCGAGGCATCTGGAAACGGGAGATAGATCACATATCCGGGCTGTATGGTGCGTTTATCGAATGCGTGCATGTAGCCGATAAAGCGCTCGGTTTCCTGCTCGGTCCCGATCAGAAAATACACCAGAACACGACTGGGGACGAAATCGGCAGACCGAAATTGGAAAGCACCGATGGTTGTGTCCATCTGATGCCTAACCATTGATGCCAGGTCCTTGCTCATGAAAAAACCTCCTCGTATACACGGCAGCCTCCGGAGCGGGGGCTGCCGTGTATCCTAATTTTTAATCGTCTGTCCCGCCCGGCAGCCTGCCGCTGCATCGAACAGATGACTATAAAACGCTGATAACGCCTCCGGTTTCTCCGCAGAGAAGGCCGACCGAAAGCGATCTGCGCTGACCGTGTCCCTCCGTTTCCTTGTCTCCTCACAGAGGCACTGACGGAAGGCGTGCTGTATCTTGAAGCACATTTTCGGAAAAATGCTGGAGTCTGCACAGCGGCGGCTGCTCCCTGGGAACGATTGTATCAAAATGATGAAAATAAAATGCCACCATCATTTCAGCTCAGTTCGTCGGACAGATCGGGCATTTCATTTTCCTCACTTTCACCGGTTCTCTGCACACGCACCTCCGCAGAGGCGGTCCTGCGGAACAAAGCCCGCAGGAGCCACCGTTTGCAGTGTCGAATCACAGATCAATCGTTCACCAGACGGTAATAGTTTGCTGCCACCTGGAATGCGGCATAATAAAAGTCTGCGATGCTGGTGCGTTCCTCCTTCAGTACGGTATCACTGATGGGGGTGGTATCGGCAAGGCGGCGATAATTGTCGGAGTATTGCTTGAAAATCATGCCGAAGTTTTCCAGCTGACTGATGACAGCAGCCTTGACCTCCGAGTCAACGGTCTCGCGCATACGGGTATCCCAGTTTGCGGCGATCAGATTGGACCAAGTCAGACCCTCGCTGGCCTCCTCCTTGAGGTGCTTGCAGAATTCCTGATAGATCACATAGTAGAAGGTATCGTCCTTCGTGCTCAGCGGCTTCTCAGAGCCCTTGATGAGCATGATGGGCATGACATCATTCTCCGAACGGCGGAGCAGAATGTCCTTGGTAGCATCGGTGCGCTCGAACATGTTGCAGAGCCATGCACGGACATAGAAATACGGGGAATCCAACTCATCCTGAAGCACGGCAATGGCATCGAGCATTTCGCACTGGTCGCGCAGAGCCTTCCAGACATACGGGTCACGGATGCAATTTTCACAGATGTTCTTCAGGTAGCCTTCCCTTGTGCCGTTGGCTGCGTAGGTCCCCATTCCCGTGAGCTCCATCTTGGCGGGGGACTGCGGATTCCAGATCTGAAGCTGGAGCGTTTGCAACTGCTTCTGCTGCTGTACCAGATCGCCGCGAAGCTGAATTCGAGAAAGATCCAGTGCCTTGCCAACGCGAAGATTTGCCTCCTGAGCACCCTTGCCGGCTACGGGATATTCGATCAGCCCAGCATCCACACATCGCTGGAATTTCTCGCGCAACTCAGCATTTCTGTCCTTTGTGCGATGGCAGATATGACCGCCGGACCATCCGAGCTCTATGTCCGGATTCGGCAGTCCGTTGCCCCATTCGGAGAGCATATGCAGGTATCTTCCGGATTCCTTATCTTGCAGGAGCGATTCATAGGAGTTCTCCCAATCATCCAGATACTGCATTGCATACAGCGGATAGCCGGAGGTGACCTTGATGACAGAAATGCAGTTGTTTTCTGCACTTTCCTTGATCGTGATCTGACCGCCGAGGCCTCTTGCATTCACAAAGCTCTGTGCTGCTGCCAGAATCGTGGGGCACCCTACAGGAATGGAGAGAATGGCGGAATCATTCTTCGGGATGACAAACTTATTGTTCTTGAAGAGCGGGTAGGAGGTGTCATACAGCTTATCAATGAGCTGCTGGGTATAGCCGAGAAGATTCATCTCGGCGGGAACCTTCTTTTCCAGGATCTTCTCCATATCGATGGTGGTATACAGCGACGAAAAACAATCGGAAATGAACTTTGACAGATAGCCCTGTACATCCGGATTGTTGACCAGCTGCTTATCGACATTGTCGATATCGCACTTGATCCAGTATTGCAGATTCTCCAGCAGGTTGCTCAGGAAGTTGTTCTGTGCCTGAGTAACGCAGTCATCAAAGTCACTTTTGTGCTGCTTCTCAAACTCAAACGGATCCATCAGGATCGACGGATCGGGATTTTGGGCGGACTTCTGAGCCTCAACAGTCAGCACATTCAGATTGGTCTCGAAAATGACGACCAACTCTTCCAGAATCGTGCGGAGCGGCTTAAGGATCTGCGTGTAATACTTGTGATAAATGTCTGCAAGCTCCTCCGCAAGCTTTGCCATGTAGGAATACTTGTCCACGGTCAGATGCTCGGTGCGCCAAATCTCCAGGATCTCCAGATACTCCTTGAGCGCCTTGTCCTTCTCGATAATGCCGAAAAATCCGCCTGCTGAAGCGCCGCTCTTATACACTCTGTGCCGCTCGTCGTCAAGCTCCTTGGCCTTGTCATTTTCCTGTGCAGAAATCCTACGGAAATAATCTGCCTGCGTACGCAGTAGCTTTTCCATATTCCGGGAGTCGTTTCCGCTCAGCAGCTTGGCCAGATAAATCGGACCGCGCTCCTGATCTACCATTGCGGACTTCAGGTACTTCCGCAGTAGATCCTCCAGCACGCCGGGGGCTTCGGCAAAGCACTCGTTCATGCGGGTCTGATATTCCTGCCAGTTTTTATAGGCGGCACTGTAGGCCATATCCTTATCTGTCCAGATGTCATCGTACTTGTAGAGCCGCTTGTCGAGAATCGCCATTTCCGGTGCCTTGGCCTCTAGCAGACGTGCCAGCGCATCCTGGAAGGTATTCTCCCCCTTGGCGCTGCCGAGACCGAGGGCACTCTTGTCTGCATCAAACTTGGCATCTGTCACTTCGTTGGCAAAGATTTCCTTGTTCATCCACTCGAACATGCGGCACGCAATCAGTGTATTGATCTCAAGATAAGGCACCTTCAGACTGGCAGAGCCGGCAGTCAGATAGTGATAGTTTGCGGGCATATTGGTCTGCGTATTCACGATCGTAAGGTAGTTGTTGACATTGTCATACAGCGACTTCAGTCCGGTCGCGTTGCCGGCACCGAGGTTCGGCTCATTTGCAACGTAGGTGAAAATGCTCTCTGCCACTGCGTTCATGACCTGATCCTTGAAGTAAACATTTCCCTTGTTGTCAGTCGCATTGATCAAATGGCAGAAATCAAAGGGAACATCGCCTTGGATCTGGTAGCTTGCAGAGTACTCCTGAATAAACGGGCGTCCGCCTCTGCCGCGCTCCATCAGATAATCCAGCTCCTTCAGGGCCGCATATCCGTTTGCTTCCAGCGAAATAGGCTTACCGCCGTCCTTCATGTTCAAATCCGGCATGAACAGGTAGCCAAATATCTGGCACTGCGCATGCATTCCCTGCCCCAGATCCCTGAGCAGAAAGCCCATATCCAGAAATGTTCCGGAGCCGGTTCCGCCTGCTATGCCGGAGAACAGAAAAATCTTCAAATTGAAAATACCGGGATTGTCCGAGTTCAACTTGTTCAGTGTGCGCTGCACCTTAGAGCGGATGTTGTCTACCTGATGGAAGAATCCAACACGGCCCACAGTTCGGCGGCCACCGGCTCCGTCGGCTCCGCCGACTGCGAGTGTTCCGTCGGCCAGCCACTGGGCATGTTTCATCCCCATCTTCTTTTCATCAAGCAGCTGGTCAATCAATGCCTGATAGTTGACACCATCTGCACCGATCGCCAGTGTCTCGGACCCGTCAGATGCAAAATGGGTATTGGCATAATGCTTTTTCTGCACATCGTCCTTATCGGTATCCAGCGCCAGAAATGCGATATTGGAGGGCGTTTCTCCGACCGGCATCCCGTTTCTTGTGGTAAGCTTCATTCGATTGTGGATCTGATTCTTGACACGAATCAGCGCCTCAGAGCCCGTACCGCCCAGTCCGACGAAAAGAACCAGTTCGGTTTGTGTGCCTTCCACGCGTGCACCTTCAAAATAAATGCCACCCGACTGACTCAGGCTGAACGCTTCAGTTAAATTTGACATACTCTCTTCTCCTTTGGATTTATTTTCATGCTGCCGGAATGCTCCGGCAGCATAGGGGACAAAACAGGGGACGGATCAATAGGAAACGACAAGCTCTCCGTCATCTCCGCAGAGAACCATGATCTCCATGCCGTTGCCGCTGCCGAGGGTGAACTCGGTAGTCTTGGTGATCTCGCGGCTGTTGACCACGCGGCTGTCTCTTCTGACAATAACCTTCATGCCGAGCTTTTTGCCGCCCTTGGCTGTGATCTGAATATTGCGCAGAGTTCCGGTCAGATTCATCTGATCGATGACCTTTTCCAGACTTTGCAGTGCGGGGGCATTGACATTGGTATGCAGTGCATCATAGAGGGTCGTGGAGTGTTTCTTTCTGGGAAGTGCGATCTCCTGTTGTGACGGTGCAATGGAGGCAAGCTCCGGAGGCACGCTCACGAAAATATTTAGCACAGCACCGCGCAGCTTCGGACGTGCCGCCAGATAGATCATGTAGATAATAACTACGATGAGGCAGGCGATCAGAATGCCGATCAAAATCGGGATCCAGCCGTTCTCTACCTTCACATTCATCTGGAAGGTGCAGGAGGCACCGGAGGAATCGGTGACTGTTACCTGTGCAGTGTCCGTGCCGGACTTGACACCGTGAACGACGATGCGCACATCACCGGTCTCCTCTGCGGTTTCCACGCCGTACAGCGCTGCATTTCCGGGCAGAACGCTGACCTGGATCCGCTCGGTGCTGTCCCATGCTGCATAGCTGCTGACCTTGATCTCTGCACTGCGGCTGAGCGGCTTGGAACGAACCGTGACGTTTGCATTGCTGTGCACCTGCGGCTGCATCTTTGTGACGGTCAGTTGCTCGGGGAAGCTTTCCTTGACACTCTCCTCGCCGGGGACGGTGATGCGGGTCATGACGGAATAGATGCCGCTGTCCCTAACGGTGTAGGAGGTGTGGAAAGCCTGATCGTCTCCGAGCTCCATTTCCTGATCCACGATACCATTCTCACCGATCAGGCTGCATACGGCGGTCATTCCGCCCAGCAGCTCTGTGTCGGTCAGATATTCGGCGGAAAGCTCACTAAAAATCTGGGAGGTGATGTCGACTGTTTGGCCGGCCTCGATCCGGTTGGAGGAGAGTACCTGCTCCACATGCGTCAGAACGGTGCCGAGTGTATCCTCCGCAACAATGACGTGGGGCTTGCTGAACTTCTCAAAGCTGCCGTCTCCGGCGCGAATGGTGGTGACAAACTCATACTCTCCGGGGCTGGGGAGCGTGATCTCCTCGCTGAAAGTGCCGTCCTTATGATTGATCAGTGAGATCTGCTGAGAGCTGCCGCTGAGTTTACTGGTATAGGTTGTGGTGGCAGCCAGATTGGAAAGCAAATCGGCATCGTCGATCATTCCTTCGCCCGTTTCCAGCACAGCAGTCAGCTTCACCTTCTGTCCGGCCAGCACGCGCTGCGCGGAAAATTCCTGCTTCACAATGATCGAATAGGATTTTAAATAATTCACCTCCACCTGATCTTCACTCAAGCCGCGAAGTCTGACGGTCCAATTACCGACCTCCGGAAGCAGAAGCTTAATTAGATAGTAGGTACTGGACTCCTTGACAATGATGTTGTCACTGTCCAGCGCGACCTGGTAGCCGTTCGGAGTAAAAACACGCGGATCGGACAGGCCCATCGTGCTTCTCACAATGATATTTGCACAGTAGACGCTGCTGTTGTCGATGTTCACCTCTGCGATATAATCGCCGACACTTGGGTCATCGGGGCTTGCTTCAAAGTCCGGATCTATCGGATTGTCTGAGATATGATTGAAATGGGCGAAGATGCTGATGATGATGTCCTGCAGATTATCCGCCGAACTTGTCTCGTAGGATTCACCGCCAGTGGTGTCTGCAATGCGCTGCATTTCGGCAACATCCAGTGCCCCGTTTGCATTCAGACCGATGGTAAATACCGGTATTTCCATTGCGACAAGCTGCTGCATGGTCTGCTCCAGCTCTGCCTGCGATTCTTCCACAGTACGCGGCCCCTTGGGCAGATCCGTGTTGCCGTCGCTGAGCAGAACAATCATCGGATTTCTGGTGCCGTCGCCGCCGCCACGCTCCTGAATGCACATAGCCTCGGTCAGACCGAGAGCAATGTCCGTATCTGCACTGGGCAGATATTCGATACCGCCGATACCGCTTTTAAATGAGGAGACAGCAGTCGCATTGTTCAGTGGCAGCAGCTCCTGTGCATCCTCAATTTCATGAGAATAAATGACATAACCGGCACGGCAGGTGTCCTCATCGCACATGTCGGTAAACAGATTCATGGTTTCCGTTGCAAGCTTGTCCGGGTCGGAAAATGCCATGGAGCCGCTGGCATCCACTACAAATACCACATCGAAATTCATATCCCCATTGAATTCAAGGTCGTCAGGCTCAGCATAAACCAGACCGCCCACAAGGCACTGTAATGCCATGAACGAACCAATTGCACCTGCAAGCAGACGTTTCAGTAATCTCATAATTTTTTCCCTTTCTTTTTTATTGCCGTCTCTGCACCGGCTCCGGCGAACGCTCTCGGTCATTCTCCAACGAACCGCCCGAGAGCGGCGGTACCTTGGAGGAGGTTTCGCCCAGCATGGCAGGGAGTTCTTCTAATGTATCGAAAATATTCCCTCTCTTCAGTTTGGATGTCGCTAATGTCTCGTCGGGCATCGCCGGGAGTTCTTCAAGTGTGTCAAAAATACTGCCAGTCTTTGGCTCCGGCGCAGGAGGAACCTCCGGCTCGGAGCCAGTGGTGGGCGGTGATAAGGTCTCGCCGGGCATCGCAGGCAATTCCCCTACCGTATCGAAAATACTGCCGGTCTTTGGCTTCGGCGCAGGAGGAGGAGCCTCCGGCTCAGGGGCGGCGGGCGGCGATAATGTTTCGCCGGGCATCGCGGGCAATTCCTCTACCGTATCGAAAATACTGCCGGTCTTTGGCTTCGGCGCAGGAGGAGGAGCCTCCGGCTCAGGGGCGGCGGACGGCGATAATGTTTCGCCAGGCATCGCGGGCAATTCCCCTACCGTATCGAAAATGCGGCCAGTCTTTGTTTTTTTCTCCGGCACAGGAGGAGCCTCCGGCTCGGGAGCGGCTGCGGGCGGCGATAAGGTCTCGCTGGGCATTGCAGGAACCTCTTTGTGTGTATCAAAGACGCTGCCGCTCCTTGGCTTTGCGGCAGGTACGGGAGGAGGCATCATTGCGCCGGACGACTCCTCGTCAGGTGTATCAAAAACACTCCTTCCAGGTCTCGGCGGCACAGGATTTCCCGGAACAGCTGACGGCTTCGGTGAAGCGCTAAATGCATCAGAAATACTCCTCGATGACTGCTTGACGGATGATGACCAGGACCCCGAAAAAGGATTCCCAAATGGATTGGTACCCGAAATCTTCGGACACGATGCCGCAAACGGATCATAGTCCTGTGCCGAGACTGATGCAGGTGCGTCTGCCACCGCCCCCATCTTCAGCTGCATTTCCTGCACCAGACATGCATTGCAGATATTGCCGGAGGTATCAAACTCCTTCTGACACACCAAACAAATTTTCATAGATTCACCCCATCGTTTTCTTATTAATCAGCTCCGGCCAGGCGTTTGCTGTGTCACCCGAAATATGGCACAAATTGCCTAAAACAAATCATTCCTGCCGAAACTTAATTCCAGTATAGCATAATTTTTCAAAAATGTCAATTCATTTCATGTCATTATCAACCACTTTAGATAAAAATTGTTTTTGCATTTTTGTTCTTTTTGCACAAATCCCGTGACAATTCTTTCCCATAGTTTGCTGCTCCAAAAGGGCACTTTTCATGGAATAAGTGTGCTTTTTCGCGGAAAGAAAGCAGGGATAATGCCCGCTGTCCCGGCCGGGCGGCGGAGAATGTGTGGCATTTTCCACAAAAATACATTTTTCTAGCTTAATGTAAAATATCTGCAATTCCAGTACAGAAAACTGCACGAGCGTTTCTTCCTTTGCATTCACAGGGGATTCTGCCGCCTTTTCATAGAGGTAACCAACGAGAAATGCGGCAAGCTCCAGACGTTTCTACACTTTCACCCGTAATTCGTCAATCGGGAGCTGAAAGAGAATATCCACATACTTGTCCGATGTATTGTAAACCTTTTCAATGCAGTGGCGGTTGGTCCAGTAGTAGAGTACCGTCTTGATATTCCTGACAGTGGATTTCAATCCCTGCTGTTCTGCGGACTGGTTGATCTCTTTCAGGAGAAAACAATGCGCCTGTTCCGTGCAGATGGACAGGAGAAAGCGTTCGAGTGCCGCAAAGCGGTTCAGAATCTGGGCGGACTTATTGCGTGTATCCGTCCGCTTGATGTAGGCGGTCATATCCTGTGTATCGGCAAGCAGTCCGTCCTCACGCATATACTGCACAGCATCCAGTACATCCCGTTTCTCAATACCGAGAATATCGGAAATATAGTCAATTCGGGATTCGGCTTCATCCCCCCTCGCACCGGAAATACTCCGGCTTGTGATCAGGAGTTTCATGATCCGCAGTGCATTCTGCTTCTGCTGATCCGTGAGCCGTTCGGATGCATGGATCAGCTCGGAAGCTTCTGCCATATCCTTAGCCAGAATCTGTCGCTTGTGGGCTTCCTTGATGCTTGTTTCATTGACACGGTTCATCAGCGTTTCCAACCTTGCATAGGTTCTGGACTGATACCTTATTTTATTTCCTTCAGCTCATGTGCCACGTTTCCGTAACCTCCTGTGTTACCTGTGTTTTACTTTGGAAATTGCTGATTTGCTGCCCCCTTCGCTCCATCGGCTTTCACCGACTTCCTCACTACTATGAAGCAGTCCGACTTCTGCTGACCCTTCGCCACACCCTTGATTTACAAAATCTTGCGATGCGACCACCGTTTTCCGGAGATCAGCAGACCTCCCAGGTATGCAAGTATTACCTTGTATGCTCGCCGCGCTCTATTGACCCCGACGGAATCTCCCCACCCTCGCTTTATCGGTTGGTTCTTACTGCCTGCGGTATAGAGGACTACCTCGGCTTCCGTTCTCTATATCTTACGGGGCTGAATCGCTTCACGGTTTCCCATTGCGGCTCTCATACTCCTATGCCTACGCTTAAACCTCACCTCGCGGCTTCGGCTCCAAGGCTTAGTACCGACTGCTCGCTACGCTTTGTCGGACAAGGTCTTTCACCTTGCTGTCTTACTTGCACCGAACTGGTGCACCCTCTTTCAACTATATTATAGCATGGAATGGGAGGGATGGCCACGGCAATTTCTTTAGTAAAAAAATTGTGAACTGTCTCTTCCACAAAAAGCAAAAGTATGGTAAAATAGAGAAAAGAGCATAAACAGGGGGAGCAGA
>JAFTQJ010000083.1 GCA_017462785.1 Oscillospiraceae bacterium
CAGGTTCAAAGGGCTTTGCCCTTTGGCGGGTGGAGGGTACGCAGTACCCTCCAAACATAGCCCCTCCCCTCGGGGAGGGGTTGGGGTGGGGGCAGTTACAGGATGCCCAACCCTAAGAAAAAGGACTTTTTCTACAAGCTGTCTTTGGAATTCTGTTCCTGACTGAAAGCGTATTAATTTAAGGAGGCAACCCATCATGAGTACCGAAACGATGCTGGAATACATTGTCCGGCTGATGATTATTTTTCTCATTTCCCCCATCCATGAATTTGCACATGCATGGTCCGCCCACCTGCTTGGTGATGACACCGCAAAATATTCCGGCAGACTGACCCTCTCTCCCTTTGCCCATGTGGACATCTGGGGTGCACTGCTGATCTTCTTCTTTGGCTTCGGCTGGGCAAAGCCGGTGCCGGTCAACCCCCTTCGCTTCAAAAAGCCTAGACTCGGCATGCTCATTACCGCTGCTGCCGGTCCGCTTTCCAATATCGTTGTGGCACTTCTGGGCATGGCTGTGCTCCAGATCATGAGCACCGCCCTCATGCTCTCCGGCACAACGTACTACATCTATTTGATGGTGTATTTCTTTGTCATCATCAATATTAACATGGCAGTGTTCAACCTGCTCCCCATCCCCCCTCTGGACGGCTCCAGAATCCTCAGCTATTTCACCCCCTATAAGGTGGACAGATGGATCAATGAACATTATACGATGTTCTTCATCATTCTGGTGCTGCTGATGTCCACGCCCATTCTCGGCAAACCGCTGAGCCTGCTGTCGGAGCTGATCTTTAACCTGCTGGAATTCATCACTTCATGGATCCCCCTGCTGCTGAGGTAAGCGATGGAAGCAATGACATTCAAGCTGGATGTGTTTGAAGGGCCGCTGGATCTGCTCCTTCATCTCATTGCCAAGCATAAACTGAATATCAAGGATATTGAAATTTCCAAGCTGCTGGAGCAGTACCTCCTCTATATGGAGCAGGCAAGGCAGCAGGATCTGGAGCTTGCCGGAGAATTCCTCGAAATGGCGGCAAGGCTTGTGTACATCAAAAGTGCCTCGCTCCTCCCCAAACCCGAGGAGGCGGAGCGTGTCAAGCGTGAGCTGGAGGGTGCCCTGATCGAATATTCCCTCTGTCAGTCCGCTGCCGGTCAGCTGCGTGAGCGTTTCATTGCGGATGACATCTTTGTCCGCAAGCCCATGAAGCTCGAACGGAAAATGACCTATGAGCTGACCCACCCCACAGAAAAGCTGGCAGAGGTGCTCGCACAGCTCGGCAGAGCGAAGATGAATGGTCAGCTTCTGTCCGAGAAGATCACGGACACCGTGACACAGGTCAAGGTGGTTTCCGTCATTTCCAAGGTCATGTTCGTCCTGCGGCGGCTCTACGCCGGAAAGACGGTTTCCGTGCAGTCGCTCTATGACGGCATCACGGATCGTTCTGCAAGGGTGGCGACCTTTCTCGCCGTGCTGGAGCTGACACGCTTCGGCAGGATCGAACTGAACGAGGACAATACCATGCTGAGCATGAAAGTGAAGAAAGGCGGGTAAACTATGGACGAACAGAACAATCTCGCCGCAGCGGAGGCGATCCTGTTTGCTGCGGGGGAACCTCTGGAAACTGAAAAAATTGCATTGACACTGAATATTCTGGAGCGTGATGTCCAGTATCTGATGGACATGCTCTCCGCAAAATACAAGGAAACCGGCAGCGGTCTGCAAGTGATGCATCTCGGCAATGCGTGGCAGCTGGGCACTCGTGCGGAATTTGCACCGCTGATCCGGACGGCACTTGAAACGAAACGCATGCAGCCGCTGTCCAATGCGGCAATGGAGGCACTGACCATCGTTGCCTATAATCAGCCTGTGAGCAAGGGCTTTGTGGAGCGTGTGCGTGGCATTGACAGCTCTTCCGTGGTCAATTCTCTGGTGGACAAGGGTCTGCTGGAGGAAGCCGGCAGAATTGATGTTCCCGGTCATCCTATTGCTTACAGGACAACGCCGCTGTTCCTGCGGACATTCGGGCTTTCTTCCCTCGATGATCTGCCCGATCCGAAGCCTGCACAGACGGAGGAATTTGCCGGAGAAATTATGGACATTGACAAAGCGGAGGAATAATACTCCTCCGTACCGCTGAACGGAGGTGACAGCTTGCGTATTTTCCTGACGATCCTGTTCATATTGGTACTGCTTCTCACCGTGATCCTGCTTTCTCAGGCGGAGGTTTGGGCGGAGTACTGGGATGGGAAATTCCGCTATGCCGTGCGGTATTTCGGCATACAGGTCTATCCCTTCCGGAAGAAAAAGGAAAAGGCTCCCCCCGATCCTGAAAAGGAACGCAAAAAATCCGAAAAACAGGAACAAAAGAAGGCGGAGCGTGATGCAAAGAAGCAGGCAGAAAAGGAAGCTGCCGAAGCCGAAAACAAAAAACGCCTCCTTGCCGATAAAATGCAGCGGACGATGCAAAAGATCGCCGATACCTGCGACCTTGCAGGGAATGCCCTCTTTGCCGCACCTGCACCGCTGAAAAAGCTGTTTTCCTCCATTACGCTTGTACTGGAAACGGATTTCCTGATCGGCGGCGAGGATGCCGCAGACACAGCCGTCCTCTACGGCAGGCTCCAGCTTGCCATTCAGAATGTACTGGCAAATCTGGGGAAATATATCCATGTGAAGCGGAAAAACGTCCGTCTTGCCTGCGATTTTGCCGCAGACGAAAGCCGCTGGAATGTCCGTGCAAGCGTCAAGGTACGCATCGGCACCGCCGTGGCAGCCGCATTGTGGCTCCTCTGGAACTACTGGACGGGCGGCAGAAAAGCAAGAAAAACCATCGTAAGCGAACGGATCTGACCTCTGATCCGTATCATCATAGGCGGCAAAGCCGCAGAAGGAGTTATCATATGAGTGAACATGCAATCAACGGTTTCATGGGGATCAGCATGGAAAAGATCCGCAGTGTTGTGGATGCCAACACCATGATCGGCGACCCGATCCACTGCGGTGACGGTACGACCGTCATCCCCGTGTCCAAGGTTTCGCTGGGCTTTGCATCCGGCGGCTCCGACCTGCCCACCAGAACCGCAAAGGAATACTTCGCAGGCGGTGCAGGTGCCGGCATGAGTGTCAAGCCCATCGGCTTTCTGGTCATCCAGAACGGCGATGTCCGCCTGATCCAGCTCTCCATGAACGCTGATAAGGGCAATGTCGCATTGAATATGGTGCCCGAGATCATCGACAAGATCTCCAGCCTCATCTCCAAGAAGGACAAGTCCGGCACGGAAGCGGCTCCCGTACAGGAGGATGCCGCCGCAGTACAGGAGATCACCGAATAAATCCGGAGCTGTCCGCATAGAATGCATCAGTATATCGGGGAAACCGAAAACTGATGATTTTATGGAGGACGGATATGAAACGAATCACAGGTACAGTACTCGCTCTCTGCCTGTTCTTTGCAGGAATGCCGGTCAGAACCGTGCATGCAATGGACATCTCCGCTAAGGCGTACATTCTGATGGAGGCGGCAACGGGCAGGGTGCTCTATGAACAGAACGCACAGGAAAAGCTCCCCATGGCGAGCACGACCAAGATCATGACCACGCTCCTGACCATCGAAAGCGGTGATCTGGATGCGGAATTCATCGTGGATGCCGAGGCGATCCATGTGGAAGGCTCTTCCATGGGCTTGCAGGAAAACGACCTCGTTTCTAAGCGTGACCTCTGCTATGGCATGCTCCTGCCCTCCGGCAATGATGCCGCCAACGCTGCGGCTGTGTCCGTTGCAGGGGATGTGCCCACGTTCATCGACATGATGAATGAACGTGCAGAGGAGATCGGCATGACAAGAACCTGTTTCGCTACGCCCTCGGGTCTTGACGGCGAGGGACACGGTTCTTCCGCCCATGACATGGCTCTGCTCACCCGTGAGGCTCTGCGTGATCCGACCTTCCGGAGCATCTGCTCCCAGCCGTCGGCTTGCGTGAATTTCGGCAATCCGCCCTACGACCGGACGCTCTACAATTCCAATAAGCTTCTGGGGATGTACGAGGGCGTGATCGGCGTGAAAACGGGCTTTACCGATGATGCCGGACGCTGTCTGGTGTCCGCCTGTGAACGTGACGGCGTAACGCTGATCTGTGTGACGCTCAATGCTCCCGATGACTGGAACGATCACAAAAAGCTCTATGATGCCGGTTTTGCATCGGTGGAATGCAGGGAACTTCCGGTTCCGGAGGAGCTGACCCAGAATGTTGCCGGATCGGATGCTGTGCAGATCGCAGTCAAACCTTTGGAAACTGTGAGCATCGGTGCATGGGAGGGTGATACCTCCGAGGTACACACCCGTATCCTGAAAGCCCCCTTTGTCTACGCACCCGTTGCGGCAGGGGATGCGGTCGGGACGCTGGAATATTATTATGGAACGACTCTCATTGCCTCCGTGCCCCTGTGTGCAGCGGAGGATGCGGCAGCACTGCCCGAACCGGAGCCGGAAAATGCATTTGTCCGCTTCTGGAACTGGCTGTGCGGTTTGAAAAAATAGAATGGATCAAAGAAAAGGAGGATATTTGTGGCAAATATCAGAATTCAGAAAATACTCGCAGATGCAGGCTACTGCTCACGCAGAAAGGCGGAAGCCCTCATCTCCGCAGGAAAAGTACAGAGAAACGGCAGACCCGTCAAGCTCGGTGATAAGGCATCACCCAAGGATCTGATCACCGTCAACGGTGAAAGGGTCAATAGTCCGAGAAAAAAGGTGCTCCGCTACATTATGCTCAACAAGCCCAGAGGCTATGTGACCACCGTGTCCGATGAGCTGGAACGCCGCTGCGTGATGGATCTGCTCGAAGATGTCGAGGAGCGTGTGTATCCCATCGGACGGCTCGACCGCAATTCCGAGGGTCTGCTCCTGCTGACCAATGACGGCAATTTCGCCAATGGCATCATGCACCCCAGCCGCCATGTGACCAAGACCTACCGTGTCACCGTCCGCCCCGATGTTTCGGACGATCAGCTCGTCCAGCTCTCCGACGGCGTGATGCTCGACGGCAGAAAAACACTCCCTGCCAATGTCGTTGTCATGAACAAGGAACCCGGCAGAGTGGTGCTCCAGATCACCATCAAGGAGGGCAGAAACCGCCAGATCCGCCGCATGTGCGAGGCTGTCGGTCTGGAAGTCGCAAGACTCCGCAGAACCTCCATCGGTCCGATCAAGCTCGGTATGCTCAAGCCCGGCACCTACCGTGATCTGACAGCGGAGGAGCTGCGTGCCATCCGCAATGCCATCGGAAAGGAATGAACATGCTGAAGATTCTCGAACAAACCAACCATGAGCCGTACCGTGCTGTGCTCAATGCCATTCAGAGCGAATACCCCCTCTATCTGACCGAAGCGATGGACGGGGAGCAGGTGACCGGCTATATCGTTTATGCCTATGAGCCGGATGCCGTTGCCGTCCATGCCGTGGATGACGGCGGCGATCTCATGCTCTGTGACGGGCTTGTCCGTTCCGTGCTTTTCAAGGGTCTGCTGCGTGGTCTGAACAGGGGCGTTTTCCGTCTGACGGATGCTGCCATGATGGAAAAAATGGCAAAACTGCGTTTTGTTAAAAATGACGAAAATACTCTTGAAAACATTGCAGAAATTATGGATAACTGCAAAAGTTGCAGGGAGTCACACGGAAACACTTGAAAAATGCAGAAAAAAAGAGTATGATTATAAGGTATATAGTTTATGTTAGGAAGGAACGATACTATGCAAATGGAAAAAAACCTGAACAGCCCCGCAAGAGTGCGTCTGACCGCACTGTTTGATGAGGGTTCCTATAAGGAAATTGGTTCCTGTGTGATGGAAAAAAATGCACCCGCCGGCGTCGTATGTGCATACGGCTATGTCAACGGCAATCCGGTGTATGCTTTTGCACAGGATCAGAGTGTGGAGAAGGGTGCAGTCGGTGCTGCACAGGCTGAGAAGATCGCAAAGGTTTACGATCTCGCAGCAAAGACCGGTGCACCGGTCGTGGGCGTATTCGATTCCAACGGTGCCTTCATGGACGGTACTGTGGATTCCCTGAATGCTTACAGCCTGCTCATGACCAAGACCGCAGCTGTTTCCGGCGTTGTACCGCAGATCGCAGTGATCGCAGGTCCCTGTGCCGGCAGTGCTGCAATGATGGCTTGTGCATCTGATTTCGTGGTTATGGCTGAGGATGCAGAGCTGTTCCTGACTCCCTCCTTCGAGAAGGGTGCAGGCAGTGCAAAGGCAGCCGCTGCAAACGGCATCGCAGCTCTGACTGCTGCGGATGACAAGGCGGCGATCGAAAAGGCAAGAGAGCTGATCAACCTGCTTCCCGTGAACAACATGGCATGCGTTCCCTGTATGGAATATGATGCTCCGGCAGCAGCAGGCGGCAAGGACATGCAGTCCATCGTGGACAGCATTGCAGACGGCGGCAGCGTTGTTGAGCTGTATGCTGATTATGCAGGTGCAGCTTATACCGCACTCGCAAGCGTTGCGGGCTCCACTGTTGCGATTGCAGCAACCAACAAGACACAGGACAAGCTGACAGAGGCTGACTGTGCAAAGCTGGCACGTTTTGTTCGTACCTGCGATGCATTCTCCATTCCGGTCATCACACTGGTGGATACACTTGGCTTCGACGGCACAAATGATACCGAGCTGACTGGTGCAGTCAGAGCACTGACCAGACTTGCAGGCACTTATGCAGAGGCAACTACTGCAAAGATCACAGTCATCACCGGCAAGGCAGTCGGACCTGTATTTGTAGCCCTCGGCGGCAAGTACAGCAATGCGGACTTCACTTATGCTGTTGACGGTGCATATATCGCTCCGCTGGCTCCCGAAGCTGCGGTTGAATTCCTCTGGCATGACAAGCTCGCCGGTGCGGACAATCTCGCCGCAAAGCGTACAGAGCTTGCAAAGGAATACACAGAAACACTCGCATCCGCAGAGGCTGCTGCAAAGCAGGGTTGCGTGGATGAGATCGTTGCAGCAGAAGAGCTTCGTGCAGTCGTTGCATCCGCACTGGCAATGCTCGAAGGCAAGCGTGTGACCAATCTCCCGAGAAAGCACAATAACCTCCCGTTCTGATCGTAACGGACGGACAAAATATAATGAATGGTGGTACATACTATGAAAAGATTTAGTGTAACAGTTAACGGCAAGGCATATGATGTTGCAGTTGAGGAAATCGGTGCAGGTGCAGCAGCTCCTGTTGCAGCAGCTCCGGCTCCGGCAGCAGCACCGGCTCCCGCAGCAGCTCCGGCTCCCGCAGCAGCACCGGCAGCAGCAGGTGCAGGTGAGAAGGTATCCGCACCGATGCCCGGTACCATTCTGGATGTCAAGGTTCAGAACGGTGCAAGCGTTTCCAAGGGTCAGTGCATCATGATCCTCGAAGCAATGAAGATGGAGAATGAGATCGTTGCTCCCTGCGATGGCACAATCACAAGCATCACCGTACAGAAGGGTGCAACCGTGAACGCTGGCGATACTCTCGCAACAGTGGGCTAAACAGCTGATTCATTCAAAATCTAAAGAAAGGAACATTTTACGGCAACGTAAAGTGATAAATGATTATGGCAAAGGTAAAAGTTACTGAAACCGTCCTCCGTGATGCCCATCAGTCGCTGCTTGCGACCCGTATGCGTATGGAGGAGATGCTCCCGATCCTGCCCCTGATGGACAAGGCAGGCTTCCACTCCGTAGAGTGCTGGGGCGGTGCGACATTCGACTCCTGTCTGCGTTTCCTGAATGAGGATCCGTGGGAAAGACTGCGTACCATCAAGAAGAACATGCCGAACACCAAGCTCCAGATGCTGTTCCGTGGTCAGAACATGCTGGGCTATCGTCACTATGCAGACGATGTTCTGGAATATTTCGTGCAGAAGTCCGTTGCAAACGGTATCGACATCATCCGTATTTTCGATGCCCTCAACGACATCCGCAACCTCGAATCTGCAATCAAGGCAGCCAAGAAGGAAGGTGCTCATACACAGATCGCCATTTCCTATACACTGGGCGAGGTATTCACAACTGATTACTATGTGGACTATGCAAAGAAGATCGAGTCCGCCGGTGCGGATTCCATCTGCATCAAGGATATGGCAGCTCTGCTGACTCCCTATGAAACAGAAAAGCTCGTTAGAGCACTCAAGGCTGCTGTCAAGGTGCCGATCCAGCTGCATACACACTATACCTCCGGTCTGGCTTCCATGTGCCTGATGAAGGGTATCGAAGCAGGTGTTGACGTGATCGACACTGCAATGTCTCCGCTGGCTCTGGGTACTTCCCATGCACCCACAGAGTCCATGGTTGCTGCACTGCAGGGTACGGAGTATGACACAGGTCTGGATCTGGTTCTGCTGACTGAGATCCGTGACTACTTCATGACTCTGCGTGACAAGTACATCAAGGAAGGTCTGCTCGACCCCAAGATGCTGGCTGTTGACGCAAATGCACTGATCTATCAGGTACCGGGCGGCATGCTGTCCAACCTCCTGTCCCAGCTCAAGCAGGCTGGCAAGGAAGATCAGCTGACCGAAGTACTCAAGGAAGTACCGAGAGTGCGTAAGGATGCAGGCTATCCGCCGCTGGTAACACCGTCCTCCCAGATCGTTGGTACACAGGCTGTATTCAATGTGATCATGGGCGAGCGTTACAAGATGGTTACCAAGGAATTCAAGGGCATTGTCCGTGGTGAATACGGTCAGACTCCTGTGCCGATCGATCCGGAATTCCGCAAGAAGATCATCGGTGATGAGGCTCCCATCGACTGCCGTCCGGCAGATCTGATCGAGCCGGAGCTGGAGAAGCTGCGTAAGGAATGTGCAGAGTGGACAGAGCAGGAAGAGGACGTTCTGAGCTATGCACAGTTCGGTCAGGTTGCTGTGAAGTTCTTCGAGAATCGCCGCAATGCGAAGTTCGGTCTTGACGGCAAGCACGGCGACGCTGCAAATCAGGTTCATCCCGTTTAAGTGCAGAACCTGCACTGGTGACTTGCTCCCAATGCACCTACGGTGCAAAGGTAGCAGAACAACCATAAATTGAGCGACAGTCTGCCATTTCCGTTATGGGGATGGCAGACTTTTATGGCAGGGGGCTCTGCCCCCTGCACCCCCGCCAAAGGGATGGAATCCCTTTGGAATCCCAAGGCGTTTCGCCATTGCCCCCTTTCAGGGGACAAAGGCGAAACGTTAGGATTGCAGGCAATCCGTTCTTGGGCAAGATGCAGGAAGTAAAACTCCTGCACACAAAGTACACCACCACCAGAAAGGAGAGAGCAGGATGCCGATCAGAATTCCTGAAAATTTACCAGCATACCAGACATTGGAAGAGGAGAACATTTTTGTCATGCCGAAGAGCCGTGCAGAGCATCAGGACATCCGTCCGCTGCGTGTACTGATCCTCAATCTGATGCCGAAAAAGATTGAAACGGAATGCCAGCTCATGCGGCTTCTGAGTAATTCCCCCCTGCAGGTGGATGTGGATCTCCTTCAGGTGGAGCATGTATCCAAGAACACCTCCAAGGCACATCTGAGCACCTTTTACAAGACCTTTCCGCAGATCCGCAATGACTTTTATGACGGCATGATCATCACCGGAGCACCGGTGGAGCAGCTGGAATTTGAGGATGTGGACTACTGGGAGGAGCTTTGCACCATCATGGAGTGGACAAAGACCCACGTTTATTCCACCATGCACATCTGCTGGGCTGCACAGGCAGGTCTGTACTATCATTTCGGCGTGCCGAAGTACCAGCTGGACAAGAAGCTGTTCGGTGTTTTTCCGCACAAGGCAGAGATCCCGAATACACCGCTTCTGCGTGGTTTTGACGATGAATTTCCCGTGCCCCATTCCCGACACACCGAAACACGCCGTTCAGATATTGAGGCAGTGCCGCAGCTGGAGATCCTGTCCTATTCTCCGCTTGCCGGCGTTTATATTGCGGCGAACAAGAACGGCAGGCAGTTCTTCCTGACCGGTCACAACGAGTATGTCCGTGATACGCTCAAAGACGAGTATTTCCGTGATGTGGAAAAGGGTCTGCCGATCGAAGTGCCGTTCAACTACTTCCCCGGTGACAACCCCAACTGTACCCCGAAATTCTCATGGAGAAGCCACGCCAACCTCATGTATTCCAACTGGCTCAACTACTGCGTATATCAGGAAACCCCCTTCAATCTGGAGGAGCTGCCGCAGATGGTGGAGGATGGGATCGCATAACAATAAAAAAATGACTGGAGATACGATCATGATAACACAGGAACGAAAGAAACAGCTTGACATTGATTTAAGGATCATTTTTCTTATTTCCATGCTGGTACTCGGCTTTTTTATGATTTTCGGAAACCAGATCAACAGCGTGGCATATGATAAACAGGTGCACATTCTTTTGCGTGTCCTGATGATGGGCGGACTGTTCCAGTATGGATTAGCAGGTCTGGGGATCACCGTTGTGTCCATTCTTCGCCGTGAAAGCTTTCTGTCCCATGGCTTGCGTATCAAAAATCTTCTGCCGGCGGTCGGACTGAGTGCACTGTGCTGTCTGCCGGATCTCATTTACCAGATCGCTTCCGGAAATGCACATGCATGGTTTCCGTTTTCCGATGTGAATTTCACTGGCGAGGTCATGGCATCCGGCTTCCCCGTTAATGTGGTCGGAATGACAATTACTGCAATCTGCTGGGGCTTTTTTGAGGGCTTCAATTATGTTGTCATTGCCGATAAGATCAACGAACGGTACCCCTCCAAGTACAGCTTCTGGGATTGGGGTGCGTTCTTCTGTGCAGTGATGTGTATTCTCATCCATGGTGCGGTCGGTGTTACGCCGGATGCCATCATTGAGATGCTATGCACCATCTTTCTGATCTATGGAATGCTCCTTGTGCGTAAGGAAACCGGAAACGCATGGGGATGTGTGCTGATTTTCTTTGCCTATTGGAATGCGGTGTAATAGAACAAAACCCTCAGCCTTACAAAGCTGAGGGTTTTCTGCTGTCATGGAGGAAATTACTGCAAATCGCAAAGATCCAGTACGGGGAATTTCTCATCAAATTTAGTCAGCGTGAAATTCAGGTGCATGTTCATATACAGACTGCCCAGCATATCCTCGCTGACAAGGTATGCAAGCTGTACATCCACCGATTCACCTGCCGGAATCGTGATGTGATTTTTATGCATACCGCTTTCAGACTGAATGGAGAAGAAACCGCCGTCAGCTTTCAAATCATGAAGAAATTCTGTGTTTCTCTCTGCAATGTCGGATGTCATCATACCATTTTTCATTGCCACGTTATCCCTGATCGTGAACAGCGTCGGGAAAATGATATGCTCCACCGCATGATCGGAATCATTGGTGAAGGTTGCCTTTACCACCAGTACATGCTGCGGAAGGGTTTCGGACATGACCTCTTCGTCCAGTGTATCCACGCCGTTGCCGGGATTGTACCATGTGCGGACAACATCCGCAGCATTGCCGCTTGCATCCGTATAGGCACTGTAGTCACCGTCAATGCCGTCAAAATTCTTCTGAAGCCATGCGTCCGTCACTGTCATGGAGATCGTATCTTCAGCATAAAGACCTGTGTGATTGAGCTCTGCGGCTTCCCCGATGGCAATGAGATTCAGCTCATCACGCAGAACCTTCGGTGCGGAATCGTTACCATGCACGATCTTTCCGGTTTCCGGCGGACAATAATCGCCAGCCGTTTCCACATCCGAGGGTGTGAGCGTCAGCCCCTCCGCAAAGGCTTTCACAGCCGCAGTATCCAGATCGGAGGTCAGATATGCGTGAGCCGCATAGTCCGTGCCGTCAAAGACCACCCAGATCTCATGGTTGTAATAGATCTCATCATTGACATTCGTCAGTCCCTTGGCTTTTTCCGAAATCATAATCTGTTTGCCGTCCACGGCATACTGTTCACTCGAAATGCTGTTGTTGATCTGCTCGGAAACCACCAGATTTTTCGGCAGCTTGATGTATTCACAGGTAATGCCACCGCCCTGTTCACTGTGATATTTTCCCGATGGGGAAAGACTGTATCCCTCCGGCAGCCAGCCGATATTCAGTGCCATGAACTCTGCCGCATTCTCCGCCTGTGTTTCCTGCGGCGTGATGGTTACGGTATTCTGGTAAGTGCCCGTTTTCTCGATCCGTGCACTGATATATTCATAGGCGATCGCCGATGTCGGTACAATGACCAGTGCCGCCGCCGCACAAGCCGCAATGATATGTGTCCTCTTCATGCGGATGTTCTTCTTTCTTTTCATACCCTCACACTCCTTGTAGATCTGTGCATATGCCGCCTGACATTTTGCATTCACGATTTCCGGTACTTCTACATTGATGTCAAGTTTTTTCATAGAGATACCGCCTCCTTGTCCATGTAAATGTTCTTGAATTCTTTGCGTCCTCTTGCGAGTCTGGTCTTGACTGTGTTTTCCTTCATTGAGAGCAGTTTTGCAATTTCCTTGACCGTCAGCCCCTGAATGTAGTGCAGTGTGAAGATCAGTCTGTAGTTTTCGCTGAGTCCGTCAATGGTTTCCTGCACTGTTCTGTCTGAAAGTGTGTTGTCCGTGCCGGTTACTACACCATCATAACTTTCAAGATACACCAGACCCTTGTTGTTCCGGATGATGTCCTTACAGCAGTTGATGAGTATTCGTGTCATCCATGTTTTGAAATACTGCGGCTTTTGCAGCTTGTCAAGATTCTGCCAGCACCGCAGAATGGTGTCCTGCATGGCATCGGCTGTATCTGCGTCATTATGCAGGATCGCAGCCGCAGTCCGGTACATGGCTGGCTTATGCTGTTCCATCAGAGCTACAAATGCATCAGGATCACCGTTTTTGGCACGGCTGACCAGAATCGCATCCTTCATACTGTTCCCTCCTTTGCAATGTCATCAAAGCTTTGATTCATCTATTAGACGCATGGGGAGTGTGAAAGGTTTCACCATCTGCAATTATAGCACAAAGCAATGATCTATGCAAATCCTTTACAGGAATACTTGCCCTCCGCCGTGCATAAACTGGAACATACCGACAATACTGAGAGGTGAGAGCATGCGGCACGGTATGAAAAGAGGTCATAGGAAAATCATTTTGCTCACATTACTCTGTGCATCCATTCTCGGCATAACCGAACTGCTGCGGCAGGTCACGGCGGCGGCGGATTTTCTGGACTGGGGTGCGGACGAGCTGGAGGAATACACGGAGGAATCCGCTGCATTGTTCGCAGAGGATCCGGCTCTCTATCTCTCATGGGGCTATGGAACCGCTGCGGAAACACAGCCGCCCGACCCCACGGAGGCAGTGCAGGTTTCGGCAGATGCCGGACCGAAGCCCTATCCGGAGACATGGCAGCTTTCCGGTGAGGTGCGGAAAGTGACCTATACCGCCTATTCCGGCACACGCTTTTTTGACCTTCCGCATGCCGGACAGGTGCAGAACCTGAGCACCACCCCCAACGAAACCCTCCTTGCCGAAAGCCGTCTGCGTCCGGCATTTGACATTGAGCTGCATGCAGAGCCGCAGGTGCTCATCATGCATACCCACACGACCGAAAGCTTTGAGCCGTATGAACGGGATTCTTTTGACCCGAATTTCAACTACCGCACGACCGACAGCAGCAAAAACATGGTGATGGTCGGGGATGCCATCGCCGCACAGCTTGAAGCCGCCGGCATTGCCGTGATCCACGACAGCACGATCCACGATTATCCCTCCTACACAGGCTCCTACGACCGCAGCAGAGCCACTGTCACAGCGATTCTGGAGCAGTACCCCTCCATCAAGGTCGTGCTGGATATTCACCGTGATGCCATCAGCAGCGAGGGCGTGATCAGCCAGCCGACAGCGGAGATCAACGGAAAAAAGGCAGCACAGGTAATGATCATCTCCGGCTGTGATGACGGCACGATGGGGATGCCGAATTACATGCAGAATTTCCGTTTTGCCTGCCTGCTCCAGCAGCAGATGGAGTCCGACCATCCGGGGCTGACCCGTCCCATTCTGTTTGACTACCGCAAATACAATCAGGATCTGACAACGGGCAGCCTGCTCATTGAGGTCGGTTCCCACGGCAACACGCTTGAACAGGCGGAGTATGCCGGCGAGCTGATCGGAAGCTCCCTTGCCGCCGCCCTGACCAGCATGTCATAGCATGCAGAAAGTAGGAAATATGAAGCAAAAACTGCGATTTGCCGCAATTCTCTGCACCTTCCATATTGTAGCCAGCACCGTGCTCTGGGGCTGTCTGCTGGTCTACCAGAGGGGCTACAACACCATGCATCGGGAGGAAATACCCGTGGCGAGCATCCGCACAGCGGAGCAGCACACACAGGTGCAGATTCTGGAGGAATCCTATTCCTTTCCCACCGCATGGCTCGGGGAGGACAGTCCGCTGTATTTTGCCGCCCATGCCCTCACCGGTGAGCCGCTGCATTTCTGGATGCAGCTTTTAGGAAATGGTGTTAATGAAATATAAATAGTTTATTCACAGAATATTCTGAAAACAAGTATTGCAAAAACAGTGAAATTCTGGTATAATAGTAAAGTACTGTGCAGGAATGCACGGGCTGAAGCGTGCCTGTAGTTTAGTTGGATAAAACAGGGGACTCCGACTCCCCAGACCGCAGATTCGAGTTCTGTCAGGCACACCATACCGCACTGCGTAAAGCAGTGCAAATTTTTCGGGATGTAGCTCAGTTTGGTAGAGTGCTTGGTTTGGGACCAAGATGCCGCAGGTTCGAGTCCTGTCATCCCGACCATCTTGGTGTTACAAAAAAGATGACACCACAAAAAAGCCCGATTCGTCGGGCTTTTTTGCTACCCGAACGCTGAAATTTTTTAGTGTAAAACCATAGATGACATTGGGGGGTGAACCGGATTCGAACCCTTTTTGAAAGCCCGAAAAGCGGCTTTGGGAGAGTTTCCGGAGAGTGCAGAAGAAAAAATGCCCTCAAAACTCAAAAATTTTACGAAAAATCATTCACAAACTTTGCAAGCTGATTTTGTTGGTATCTCACAATGATGAGATGCCAAGAAAGTCAGCTTTTTTTGTTGCCCAGAGAAAGGAGAGATGCATATGAAGAAACTGAAACTCAACTGTCCTCTGCACCATAAGG
>JAFTQJ010000003.1 GCA_017462785.1 Oscillospiraceae bacterium
AGATCGGCAAGGAAATACTGCTCCAGCATGGGAACGGTGCAGGAATAGAAGCCGACCTTTTCCGCATACAGCTCACAGAGTGACGGCGGGAGCAGCATATATCCCACACGCAGGGAGGGGGCTACGGTTTTGGAAAAAGTGTTCAGATAAATCACATTTGCATCGGGAGATAGGGAGAATAGCGTTTCCGGTGCTCTGCCTGTGAGAATGAATTCGGAATCATAATCGTCCTCAATAATCACAACATTTCTTGTTTTTGCCCATGCTATGTATTCTCTGCGTCTTTTTGCAGAAGCTGTGATGCCGCTCGGGAAGCTGTGGAAGGGGGTCACATGCAGGATGGAAGCCTTGGTTTCTTGGAGCGCCTTGGAGGAGATACCCTCGCTGTCCATTTCCAGCATCTCGCAGACTGCTCCATTCGCTGCATACACCGCCCTGATCTTTTCATAGGATGGATTTTCCAAAGCAACGAGCCGTTCCCGCCCCAGCATCTGAATGCAGAGTCCATAGAGATACTCTGCACCCGAACCGATGATCACCTGTGATGGCTGTACGTCAATATTTCTGTTTCGTGCAAGGTAGCAGGCAATTGCCTCCCGCAGCTCCGGACAGCCGTTGTTGGGAGACTTGCAGAGAATCCGTTCGCCGTAGATGGACAGCACCTTCCGCATACGTTTGGCAAAAGAGGAAAAGGGGACATCCTCCAGATGAAAATCAGATAAAGCGGAAATAGAAAGAAGGGGTGAAGCAGCTTCCATTCTGGCAGGAAAGCTCTGCGCTCCGTCGTAGCAGACATAATATCCGCTGCGCTCATGGGGTTCTGCATAGCCCTCCTCGCACAGCATGGCATAGGCATGTTCAATGGTTGCAACGCTCACACCGCAGTCCTCCGCAAGCATCCGTTTGGAGGGCAGACGTGAGCCGTGCGCAAATGCACCGCTGATGATTCGGGCACGAATTGCCTTGTAAATCTGCATATAGGACGGGATCCTGCTTTCCTTGTCAATGCTGATCTGCACTGTCTGCACCTCCTTTTTGGTTGTCATTATGATAGCACGTTCCGTTCCGGATGTCAAGACTGCGCAATCATTTGCAGGAATATCCGGTACACCGTATCATCCTCTGTCAACTCCGGATGAAATGCCAGTGCCAGCTGATTCCGCTGTCTGACACCCACGATGTTTCCATCATGCTCCGCAAGTATCTCAACGTCATTTCCAGCTTTTGTGACATAGGGCGCACGAATGAACGGCATCTCGATCGGCTTGCCGTCAAATAATTCTATACAACGGAAGCTGCCCAGTTGTCTGCCGTAGGCATTGCGTTTGACTGTGATGTCCATGGTCTGAAAGCAGCCATCCTCGCCGCCCTCAATCTCCTTGGCGAGCAGTATCATCCCTGCACATGTGGCAAGGACGGGCAAACCATTCCGGATCATCTCACGAAGAGGTTCAAGCAGATGGAGTTCTATGAGCAGCTTTTTTATGACCGTGCTCTCACCGCCCGGCAGCACCAGTCCGTCAAAAGGTTCGGAAATATCGCTTCGCTGACGGATCTCAAAAGTCTCTGTTCCAAGTGCTTGCAGTTTCTGGATATGCTCTGCAAATGCACCCTGCAGGGCAAGTACACCAATACGCATTACTTACCTCTTTCTGCCATTAGGAGAGCGATTTCCTGTTCGTTGATACCAACCATTGCTTCACCGAGTCCGGCTGACAGTTCTGCGATCATCTTTGCATCCTTGTAATTGGTGACAGCTTTGACAATGGCAGCAGCACGCTTCACCGGATCGCCTGACTTGAAGATGCCTGAACCCACAAATACACCTTCCGCACCCAGCTGCATCATGAGTGCAGCGTCCGCAGGCGTAGCAACGCCGCCGGCAGCAAAGTTGACCACAGGAAGTCTACCCGTGTTATGCACTTCAAGTACCAGGTGATAGGGAACTTGCAGCTGTTTGGCGGCTTCAAACAACTCATCCTCACGCATGGAAACTAGACGGCGGATCTCTGCATTCATCATGCGCATGTGACGAACAGCCTGCACAATATCTCCTGTACCAGGCTCGCCCTTGGTACGGATCATGGATGCGCCCTCATTGATTCTACGCAGAGCCTCTCCGAGGTCTTTTGCACCGCAGACAAAGGGTACCTTGAACTGCGTCTTGTCCACATGGTACACATCATCGGCTGGGGAGAGGACTTCACTTTCGTCAATATAGTCGATCTCGATCGCTTCCAGAATCTGCGCCTCCACGAAATGTCCGATACGGCACTTCGCCATAACAGGAATGGTGACAGCCTCCTGAATGGATCGGATCATCTGTGGGTCGCTCATTCTTGAAACACCTCCTGCCGCACGGATGTCCGCCGGAATCCGTTCCAGAGCCATGACGGCACAAGCACCTGCCTCCTGTGCAATACGTGCCTGTTCGGGGGTGGTGACATCCATGATCACACCGCCCTTGAGCATCTGGGCAAGCTCCTTGTTCAGCTGAAATCGTTCATTCATCGTAAGCACTCCTTGTCTGTTCCCTGAAAGGGGATTTTTTCTCATTATAGCAGAAACTGACTGGTATGGAAATAATCAGTTGCAGAATTTTTTACCATACCAGATGACGAGTGTGCAGCATTGAAATAC
>JAFTQJ010000084.1 GCA_017462785.1 Oscillospiraceae bacterium
GATACGAAAACTCAGTCTGTCGAAAAACCACTCTTTTGAAGCCGAAGGCAGGGACAAAAGTTGTTGATCGACCTTTTGTCAAAAAGGTCGTGGGGTCAAGGGGCGAAGCCCCTTGTCGCTCACCGCAGTGAGCGAAATCTCCTAATGCCGTCGCTTTTTTCAGGGGTGAATCTTTCAAACAGTCCGGTTGACTGTGTGAAAGAGAGGGGGAGTTTTTTGCAAAAAACTCCCCCTTACTGTTCGCTCATTCTGTCTTTCCTTTCTGCGAATGCAGAAACAAAATGAATTTTTCGACAAGCTGACTGCTGCACGGGCTGTGCAGCAGTCTTTTTATTGTTTGTGTTGTTCCATCCTCCCCATCACATACTGTGCACACAGCCCCGTAAAGCATCCCGCAATACTGCCGGTCACAAGCAGTACGGGATAATACGCAAGCACGGAGAACGTCCGCATGACCAGCAGAGCCGCAAGGATCTGCCCCGTATTGTGGAGCATTGCACCGAGTACACTCGAAAGCCAGATGTAATTCTGCGGCACCAGCCTGCGGATCAGAAGCATGCCGCACAGACAGAACGCCGCCCCCATCGCACTATAAAGCAGTGCAGACATGTTGCCGCTGAACATCGCCCCCAGCAGGATCCGCACAAGCACGAGCATTGCCGTTTCTCCTGCCCTGAACCGGTAGACCGCATACACGGTGATGATGTTCGCAAGTCCCAGCTTCACGCCGGGGATCGGCAGAAGATCGGGGATCCGCAGCTCAATGATGAAGATGATGAGTGCCACGGCAGTCAGGAGGGATAATTCGGTCAATCTTCTGAGCTTCATAAAAACCTCCTGATTCAGCGGAATCTCACGATCACCCGATGCGGCAGACAGACGATCGGCAGGCTCTCGGAATAGAGCACGCCGCTTTTCACACAGGTCTGATCCGGACAATCCGCATGGGAAATGCGGATCGTGCCGTCCTCGATCGTGACCGTGTTCGTTTTCCCCTCCGGTGTGGTGAGGATGATCTCCTGATCCTTTGCATCCGCAAGGTCGAGCGTGTACAGGACTTCACCGTCCTGTACGATCTCCACGAGCTGTTCCTCTGCCGGACGCAGGACAAAGAACGTCCCGACCACGGCGAGGAGGAACACCGCACCGGCTGTGAGCAGCAGTATTTTAATCGGCTTTGTCATGGGTGAGCACCTCCGCTGGCATGGTTCCGGTGAGCCGGATGGTGTCCGCAAGCCCCTCGGTGTAATAAAGCTTTGCATCCTCCGTCACGAGGATCATTTCAAAGCCGCCCTCCGTCCGCCAGTAGTCCATCGCTCCCTCCGTGCCGAGCACAAAGAGTGCGGTCGAGAGGGCATCGCAGAGCAGCCCCTCCTCCCCGACGATCGTCACGGAAACCAGCCCGTTGTCCGCAGGAAAACCGTCCTTTGCATCGAGAATGTGCCAGTAATTCTGCCCGTCCTCTCCGGTGAAGTACCGTTCATAATTGCCCGAGGTGATGACGGCTGTGTCCTCGATCTCCAGAATACAGACCTGCTCCGAGGGCGAAAACGGATCCTGCACCCCCACACGCCATGCAGTGCCGTCGGGCTTGCTGCCGATCGCATGCACATTGCCGCCGAGGTTGACAAGTGCCGATTCCACGCCGTTTTCACGCAGGATCCCCGTCACGCAGTCGCTGGTGTAGCCCTTGGCAAGTGCTCCGAAATCCAGCTGCATTCCGTCGGGAAGCTGCACGCAGTCCCCCTCCAGCGTGATCTCACGAAAATCCACAAGCTCCAGAGCCGCCGCCAGCGTTTCCGGCGTTGGAATCTGCTGGGTGTCCGTCGTAAAGCCCCACGCAGACAGCACCGGATACAAGGTCACATCCAGTGCACCATCCGTTTTGGTGCCGATCTCCTTTGCAGTTTGCAGGAGGGTCATGGTGTCCTGCGAAACCTGCACAGGCTCACCGCCGGCGTGATTGATCGCCCATGTATCACTGTTTTCGGAGGTGACGGAAAAAAGCTCCTCCAACGACAAAATCCGCTCTGCGGCAGTGCCGAGGGCGGTATCAGCGTGGTCGCCGTATGCTTTCAGATACATATAGGTGTCCATGGCGAAAATGTCACGGACGGCTTCCTCCTCCCTGCTGCATCCGGAAAGCAGCAGGGGAAGGAGCAGCAGTGCATATGCAGCTCTCATTGTGCAGCCGCTGGTTCTGCCAGTTCTCCGTGCTTTTCATAATGGCACACCTGACGGATGGCGTTGTGTTCATCCACCAGCACCACATTGGGCTGAAAAGCGGCGGCTTCTTCGGGGGTCATCTGTGCATATGCCATGATGATGACCTTGTCGCCGGGGGATGCCTGATGTGCAGCGGCTCCGTTCAGACAGATCACGCCGCTGCCACGTTCTCCGGCGATGGTGTAGGTCGTGAAGCGGTTGCCGTTCTCGATGTTCACGACCTGTACCTCCTCATATTCCAGAATGCCGGCTGCCTCCAGCAGATCGGTGTCCACTGTGATGCTCCCCACATAATGCAGCTCCGCCTGTGTCACCACAGCACGGTGGATCTTGCCTTTGAGCATTCTCAGCAGCATGTACCGGCACCCCCTGTTTCCATCATGAAATTGTCGATCAGACGTGTTTTGCCGATGTACACCGCCATTGCCGCCAGAAACGGACGGTCGAGCCTGCTGATCTGCTGCATGGTGAGCAGATCCACGACCTTTACATAGTCGATCCTTGCCAGCGGTTCCTCTGCAATGACTGCACGCATTGCCTGCACGAGCTTTTCAGCATCCGTTTCTCCCGATTCTGCAAGCTTTCTGCCCTCGGCAATGCTCCGGCTCAGGACAAGTGCCGCCCGTCTTTCTTCGGGGGAAAGGTAAGTGTTGCGGGAGCTTTTGGCAAGACCGTCCTCCTCACGGACGATGGGGCAGCCGATGACTTCAAGATCCATGTTCAGATCCTGCACCATCCGCTTGATGACAGCAAGCTGCTGGGCATCCTTTTCACCGAAATAGGCACGGTCGGGCTGTACGATGTGGAAGAGCTTGGAAACGACAGTGCACACGCCACGGAAGTGCACCGGTCTGCTCAGACCGCAAAGCTCCTGCGTCAGCACGTCCATATCCACATAGCTGCAAAAGCCCTCCGGATACATTTCCGCAGGCTCCGGATGGAAGATCAGATCCGTGCCCACGCCCTCGCACAGAGCTGCATCATGCTCCAGATCACGGGGATAGCTTGCGAGATCTTCATTTGGTCCGAACTGTGTGGGATTGACGAAAATGCTCACTGCCACACGGTCATTTTCTCTGCGTGCACGTTCGATCAGGCTCAGATGCCCCTCATGGAGATAGCCCATAGTCGGGACAAAACCAACGGTCAGCCCCTCCTGCCGCCACTGCTTCACCTGTGCACGGACTTCTGCGATTGTTTCAACGATCTTCATACTTCTGCCTCCTGTTCCAGCTGTTCCAGCAGCTCCTCGCTGATGGAAAAGCCATGTACTGCGGCAGGAAAATTGCCTGCCTGAATTTCTTCCTTGTAGAGTGTGAAAGCGTCATGCATCAAAGAACCTGCATCCGCAAAGCGGCGGACGAATTTGGGCGTATAGTCGGAGAACATGCCCAGCATATCCTGATAGACGAGCACCTGACCGTCACAGCCTGCACCTGCACCGATGCCGATGGTCGGGATGCGGAGCTTTTTCGAGATCAGAGCGGCAAGCTTTGCCGGAACGCATTCAAACACGACAGCGAATGCACCTGCCTCCTGCACGGCGAGTGCATCAGCAAGCAGGGTTCTTGCGGCATCGAGGGTCTTTGCCTGCACCTTGAAGCCGCCGAGCGTATTGACGGACTGCGGTGTCATGCCGAGGTGAGCAACAACGGGAATGGACGCATTGACGATGGCACGGATGCGGTCGCAGACCTGACTGCCGCCCTCAAGCTTGACAGCACCTGCCCTGCCCTCCTTCATGAGCCTGCCGGCATTCACAACGGCATCATAGACGGATGTCTGGTAGGACATAAAGGGCATATCCGTCACAACAAGGGCATTTTTCGCACCTCTTGCAACTGCGGCGGAATGGTGGATCATGTCCTCCATGGTGACGGAAATGGTATCCTCATAGCCGAGGATCACATTGCCCAGCGAATCCCCGACCAGCAGCATGTCGATACCGGCAGCATCCATGAGCTTGGCGGTGGAATAGTCGTAGCATGTGAGCATGGCGATTTTTTCGCCGGACTCTTTTTTCGCCTGAAGCGTTTGTACAGTTTGTTTCATTCTGTTTCCTCCTCTGCGGTATTGCCTTTTCTCTATCATTATAGCAGAATCCGGCTGGAAAATCAATGGGAATATCATATAAAGAATGCCGAAGGAGGAGGGGGAATTTATCAACTTTTGGAAAGGCAGGGGAGAATGAGCCGCCTTTCCAGCGGCAGGGGCAGAGCTTCCCATTGGACAGCCTTTCGTGAATTTCTCCAAATTTGTTCGTTGAAAATTAACAAAGCATTCACACATCCATTGACAACGGATGGGCGGCATGCTATACTAAAGTTACTCACCTCCAAAAAATGCCGTCGGGGGGCGGATTTTGCGGAGGGGCTGTTGCTGCGTACAGCGAGGGGAATACGAAATCCGAAACAGAAAGGAAATCAGACCATGAAGAAGAACAACCGCAGAAAATGGTATGCCGCAGCGACGGCGGCAGCGATGTGCATTTCAATGACCTGCACACAGCTCCCGTTCAGCATTGCAGAGGAAACCACTGTCAGTGCCGCCAGCATCAGCGACATGCCCGAGGAGTACCAGTACGCCGCTGACTGGATTTGGGAAAACCGTATTGTACGGGAAAATTCCCTCGGTTCCTCCGGTGCACGCTGGAACTCGATGTTCGACCAGATCGTGGACGGCAAGGGAACGCTGAACTATGTTGTACGCTGGCATTCAACCAGAACCATCACGCTCGAACAGCGGCAGAAGCTGGAGATCGCACTGGACGAGAGCCTGAACGCATGGACGGACTGGCTGACGGGCTATGAAAACTGGCCCTATGAGGATGTGGAGGTCCGCATTGTCGGCTGGGCAGTGACCGACCCCTCCCTCCTGCTGGATTTACAGCCGGACGAGATCGTGTACACGGACACAGTGGAATATGTGATCCAGCCCGGCGAGAGCAGCGAGATCCCGACCACGATGGCGAACGCTCCCTCGGAGCTGTCACGCTTCGACCATTTCTGGGATGAAAGCTACGAATATCCGGGCGGTCTGGACAATCGTTTTGACCAGTACATCTGGGCAACACAGGGCTTTCCGGATTACGGCGGATGCGGCGGTGACTGGGGTCAGCGTCTGTCCGACACCTACTATATCGGCATTGCGGAGGGCACCAGCTCCCAGCATGTCCAGATCCACGAGGTCGGACACGGCTTCGGCATCACGGATTTCTACGGCGGCGAGGGTGAATCCGACGGCTTCCCGCCCGGCGGTTTCCCCGGCGGCGGCACCTCCATCATGATGGCTGGTTCTTCCTCCGTCATCACGGACTTTGACGGCTGGCTTTTACGCTATATGTGGACGAAATTACAGGACGAAGCAGGACGCTTTGACCTGAGCGATGCTCTGCCGGATGAAACAGAACCGACAACGGAGCCGACCGAAACCACGGAAGAAACACAGCCGACCTCCACACCGCCCCTCCCGTGCTCATTTACGGATACGATCATTGCCAAGACGGAGGATTCCATTACTTTTGCAGAAATCGGCACATTCTCCTTTGGTGACGGCTATTATGACGATGATCCGGCGAGAAACCTTTCCAATTACGAGGTGGGGGATGTGATCGCCATTGATCTCTGGTACCATCCCGCAGGCTCCACGATCCTCCATGTGGATTCCATCGAGCTGATCCATAACAGCCGTGAAACGGTGGGGGATGTGAATGCGGACGGACAGCTGACGGTGGCGGATGTCATCATGCTCCAGAAGTGGCTTCTGCATGCCGGTGAGCTGACGGATGCAGAGGCGGCTGATCTCTGTGAGGACGAAAAGCTGGATGGCTACGACCTCGCAATGATGAAACGCAGACTGATTCAGGGCTGACAAGAAGCTGCTGCACATTTCGTGCAGCAGCTTCAGCTTGTCGAAAAACTCATTTTGTTTCTGCATTCGCAGAAAGGAAAGACAGAATGAGCGAACAGTACGGGGGAGTTTTTTGCAAAAAACTCCCCCTCTCTTTCAAACCGTCCACCGGACTGTTTGAAAGATTCACCCCTGAAAAAAGCGACGGCATTAGGAGATTTCGCTCACTGCGGTGAGCGACAAGGGGCTTCGCCCCTTGACCCCACGACCTTTTTGAAAAAAGGTCGATCAAAAACTTTTGTCC
>JAFTQJ010000085.1 GCA_017462785.1 Oscillospiraceae bacterium
AAAGGGGGTATGGGGGAAAAGCCGGCATCTTGCCCGAAGAGAGCGAAGCGAACGGAGAGGCAAGGTGTGCCCATGCCGGCGTTCCCCCATTCAGAATAGAGGGCTTGGGGGAAAAGCCGGCATCTTGCCCGAAGAGAGCGAAGCGAACGGAGAGGCAAGGCGTGCCCATGCCGGCGTTCCCCCATTCACAATAAAGGAGAAAAATATGAGTAAAGCATTAGTATTAGCCAGCGGCGGCATTGACAGCACGACCTGTCTTGCATTCGCTGTGAAAGAATATGGCAGGGAAAATGTCGTTGCCCTGTCCATGTACTACGGGCAGAAGCACGACAAGGAACTCAAAGCCGCAAGGGACGTGGCGGCATATTACGGTGTGGCATACAAGGAACTCGATCTTTCACTGATCTTTGCGGATTCCAAATGCTCGCTCCTCTCCCATTCTGAGGAGGAGATCCCGACCGACAGCTATGCCGAACAGCTTGCACAGACGGACGGCAAACCTGTTTCGACCTATGTGCCGTTCAGAAATGGCTTGTTCCTTGCTTCGGCGGCAAGCATTGCACTCTCGAATGAGTGCACGGAAATTTACTACGGTGCACATTCCGATGATGCCGCAGGTTCTGCCTATCCCGATTGCAGCGAAGTATTCAACATGGCAATGTCAGCGGCGATTTTTGAGGGAAGCGGTCAGGCACTGCGTGTGCATGCACCGTTTGTGAGCATGACAAAGGCGGAGGTCGTTAAAACCGGACTGGAGCTGAATGCCCCCTATCATCTGACATGGAGCTGCTACGAGGGCAAGGAAACGCCCTGCGGAAAATGCGGCACCTGCATCGACCGTGCAAAGGCGTTTGCGGAAAATGGGGTCGAGGATCCCGCACTGAAAGGAGAATAACATGAGCCGAAACAAAGAAGAAATGCAGGACATCACCCTGCTGGGCAACCAGAATGTAAAATACGCACAGGACTATGCACCGGAGGTGCTGGAAACCTTTGATAACAAGCACCCCGACCGTGACTATTTTGTCAAGTTCAACTGCCCCGAATTTACAAGCCTCTGCCCCATCACCGGACAGCCGGATTTTGCAACAATTTATATTTCCTATGTGCCGGATGTGAAGATGGTCGAGAGCAAATCCCTCAAGCTCTATCTGTTCAGCTTCCGCAATCACGGCGATTTCCACGAGGACTGCGTGAACATCATCATGAATGACCTGATCAGACTGATGCATCCGAAATATATCGAGGTATGGGGAAAATTCCTGCCCCGTGGCGGCATTTCCATTGACCCGTACTGCAATTACGGCAGACCCGGAACTGTCTGGAAACAGGTGGCATTTGACAGACTCTCCAAGCATGATATGTATCCGGAGATGGTCGATAACAGGTAGGAGATTACAATGGACAAACAGAAATTGACAGAAGAAATGAACAGCTACAATATTCCAGAGTTAGAAGCCATCTGCGAAACACAGGGCGAATGCTATTCGGATGAAGAAATGCGGATGATTGTGCACATTCTCGAACAGAAACGTCAGGAACGAAAAAACGGTGTGTGGAAGTTCAATATCCGAGAAACTGTCTGCTGTATCATTGGTTTGCTTTTTATCACTGCTGGACTTGCAATCGGCATTTACATGATCCTTTCCACCAAGCCGGACAAAAGGAAAACGGGAAAACGTACATTGCTTGCTGTCTTTATTTCCCTGATGATACGACTTTTTATGAGTATTGGGGGATTCTCGATTTAGCATGAATGAAAAACCGGAAAGCTCCACGCTCTCCGGTTTTTGTTTTATCTTGTCATAATATCCACCATAAATACAATCGAACACCCTGCAAACAAAATGAAAAAGAATGAGCACAGAAATACAACCGCAATTCGTCCATACAGATCATCCGGTATGATGTAATGCTTCGGGTTTTCCGCTTCGTAGAACAGCGGTATTTTTGCCCCCTCATGGTATTTGGAGGAGCGTGCGGATGCTCCGAATTCGTTTGTGACCACAACCGCCTTGCCGTCCGCCGTAGTAAATTCCAGCATGGGATACAGGAAGCTTTGTCCTTTATAGGATCGGATATCCGCCGCAATTACGGTAGCTTCACAGGAAATACCGTGCTTTTTCAAATGAAAATAATCTACAAGCTTTCGGATACAGAACACATCCAGCACCAGAAAAGCAAGTCCGATCACGCCCAGCCAGAATACGCCCTCCATTATGATTTCACCTCTTTTTGGGGCAGATAGAAATTATTATACCAGAACACACCCACCGCCGCCGCAATGATGATGGCGTAGCCGACAAAACTCCATCCGTCCGGAATCTCCGAGAAAAACAGAAATCCCAGTGCTGTCGAGAAGATGATCTGCGAATAGTCATACACCGAAATTTCCTTTGCCGGTGCGTAGCAGTACGCCGCCGTGATGGTGAATTGTCCGCCAGCTGCCGCCGCACCCGCACCGAGCAGGAAGAGGAGCTGTGTCCATGTCATCGGGTGGAAATCGAACAGCAGAAACGGCAGTGTCACCACGCAGGAAAAACCGGAGAAAAACGCCACGATGAACGTTTTCGACATGCCCTTTTGCCCGAGGATGCGTACCATGCAGTAAGCAAAGCCTGCACAGATGCCCCCGAACAGCCCAGCCGCCGAGCCAATGAAATCGGAGAAATCGAGGGTCGGCTTGATGATGAGCAGACTCCCTAAAAATGCCGTAAGTACGGCGAATCCCTGAAAGGGCTTGAGCTTTTCTTTCAGGAAGATCCACGAAAACAGGATCGTGAAAAAGGGGGACATTTTATTCAGCATGGACGCATCCGAGAGCACCAGCTGGTCGATGGCGTAGAAATTGCAGAGGATGCCGATCGTCCCAAAGATCGACCGCAGAAGCAGATAGCCAAACCCCTCTATCTGAAATGGGTGACGCAGCACGAAGCAGCTTTGGCGATACGCTCCCTCCGTCAACTCCGGTCGCTTCACGCCAAAAGTGCTGCTTTCCCCCATACCCCCTTTCTGAAAATGAAAATTTTTCCGGTCTTTCACAAGCAGTACAAATGCGATCAGGAACGCTACAAAATTGCGGAAGAAGCTCTTCTGGATCGACGGCAGATCGCCGGAAAGCTTCACAAATGCATTCATGAACGCAAAACAGAATGCGGATAGGATAATCAATAAAATGGCTTTGTATTTAGATTTCATAGAACCTCCTTTTTTGTCCATCGTGTGCCTCCTTTGTCATCATGCCGGAAACGCCTTGACATTCTGACGCAAAAATGCTACAATATACATATAGAAACGCCATGCAGAGAAAGGGGAACCGCCAATGAAAAATATCAGCTACCGTGTCGCACTCGGCGGCATTGTATCCTCCTTCTGCCTGATGGCAATGTTCCTGACGGGCGTATTTCCCGTGCTCTATCTCGTGCTCCCCATGATCGCAGGCATCCTCATGCTGATCGTTGTGACCGAAGTCAGCATCCCATGGGCACTGTTGACCTACCTTGCGGTCGGGCTTCTATCGCTGTTTGTGACCTATGATAAGGAGGCGGCACTTGTTTTTATCCTGTTTTTCGGGCATTATCCGATCTCCTATCAATATCTGAACAGGATCCCCGTCAAGGCTCTGCGGCTGATCGCAAAGCTGCTGGTGTTCAACGGCTGCATGGTGCTGTATTTCTACATGAATGTCTATTTGTTCGGTCTGAAAGACCTGCTCGAAGCCTTTGAGGACTTCGGAAAATACGGCGGTATCATCCTGCTTGTCCTCATGAATCCATTCTTCCTGATGTATGACTATTCATTGGACGGAATGTGTGAGATCTACCGCCGGAGCCTGAAACCGAGAATTTTGGGAAAACGCTGAAATCACCGAAGCGGATGCTTCGGTGATTTTGTTTTATGCCTCCGGATAAGTGAGCTTCTCAGGTGTCCAGCCCTCCAGAGCCTTGCACATATCTCTTGCAATTGCCTTTGCACCTGCAAGATCATGCATCAGATAATTGCCGCATTCGATCTTCTGGCTGCCGGGGATCTCGCCCTCGAATTCTGCAATGAAAGCAAAGCATTCCTGCACCAGACGGATGGCGGTTTCCTGCGTCATCGTGTCACGCACGAGGAAATAAAAACCCGTCAGACAGCCCATCGGTCCCACATAAACAATCTCCGGACTGTGTTCCGTATTGCGGACATAGGTGGCAAACAGATGCTCAAAGGTATGAGCCGCCGGCGGTGTGAGGTAGTCATTTTCTGCGTTGTTCGGGAGCTTCATGCGGATGTCATAGGTCACAACATCACCGTCAATACGGGAGGTGTACATGCCCTTGCCGAGCACGTCATGGTTGATGGTAAAGCTTGCAATTTTTTTCATAAGATCGAGTCCTTTCAGGTAATGGTGTTTACAGTTCTATTTTACAACAGAACAGGCAGATTGTCAAGAGCCTGACACAGCAGAAAATGATATATAAATCTGCGGAAAACAGTAATTGACAACTGATTCCCGATATGCTATAATGAAAATACAAAATTTGAAGTAAAGCCACGCAAAAGGGGCGGGAATACCCCTGTTTTGCGTGGCTGATTTTTTAAAATGAGGTGTTATTATGTATCCCTTTCAGAATCAGGAATTGAATGCGGAGGAGCGTGTCCGTGATCTGCTGGCACGTCTGACGCTGGAGGAAAAGATCGGTCTGCTGTCCACCCACCAGTCGCCCGTGGAGCGTCTTGGCATCGGCGAATGGTATGTCGGTCATGAGATCGCAAGAGGACTTGTGAACCGTGAGCAGGAGGATCCCTCCACGGTATTCCCCCAGCCCATCGGCATGGCGGCAAGCTTTGACCCCGATATGATGTATGAGATCGGAAAGACCGCCGGCAGGGAGGCGAGAGCCTACTATAATGAAAAGAAAAAGGGCGGTCTGATGGTATGGGGCCCGACCGTTGACCTTTCCCGTGACCCGAGATGGGGCAGAAACGAGGAGTGCTATGGTGAGGATCCCTACCTGACCGGAGAAATGACCATTTCCTATACCAAGGGGCTTCGTGGTGATGGAAAAGTTTATGCGACCATCCCCACGCTCAAGCATTTCAGTGCCAATAACCACGAAGAGGGGAGGGGAAGCGATAGTGCAAACCTCAACCCCCGTCTGAAGCATGAGCACTATTATGCGGCATTCCGTGCTCCCATCATGCGTGGCGGTGCGGAGAGTATCATGACCGCCTACAATGACATCTGCCATGCACCGGCGGTCATGAATCACGACCTGAAAAACGTCCTCAAAAAGGAATGGGGGCTTGGCTTCATCGTCACGGACGGCGGCGATTTTTCCCAGAATGTCACCGCACACAAGCATTTTACCTCCCACGCAAAAGCTTTGCAGGCATGCCTGTATGCCGGCACGGACTGTATGACGGATGTGGAGGAAAATGTCCATGCCGCAGCAAGAAAGGCTCTCGCAGAGGGGCTGATCTCCGAAACGGATATTGACTGTGCCATTGGCAATATCCTCCGTGCAAGGGTGCAGCTCGGACATTTTGATGAGTCCACGCCCTTCGATCATCTGACCCGTGCGGATGTGAACACCGAGGCTGACCGTGCACTCAATCTCCGTGCCGCCAAGGAGGGGATGGTACTGCTGGAAAACAACGGCATTCTCCCTCTTGACAGAACCAAAGCTGGTATGATCGCACTGCTCGGAGCCTATGCCGACTGCGATCTGCCGGACTGGTACACAGGCACTTCCAGCTACCACATTACCATCAAAAAAGGTCTGGAAGAGGCAGGCTTCGAGGTCGTGACCGATGAGGGCTGGGATATTGTCAAACTCGAAGCCCCGAACGGCAAATTCCTCCGTCTGGGAGAGGATAACCATTTCTATGCGGATGCCGATGAGGAACATGCGGAGGAATTTTACTACTGCCTGCATGATGACAAACACAGATGGGTGAATCTCAAAAGCGTGAAGACCGGACGGTTCCTGCGGGTTCCTGACGGTGACGTACCGGAATACGGCGGCACGCTGGTCTATGCATGGTTCACACCGGAAACCCTCCATGTGGATCATCACAGCGGTACGGGAAAATATGTCATTTCCCACTATCTCCACGGCAGACAGTTCACGCTGGATGAAAATGACCGCCTTGTCGTGCGGAAAAAGGCACGTCCGGATGATGCTGTGATGTTCTCGCTCCATACACAGAGTGACGGCAGAAAGCGGCTTCTTGCACTTGCAGAGCAGGCGGATACCGTGATCTACTGTGCCGGCAACGACCCCGAACAGGTGGCAAGAGAATGTTATGACAGAAAGACCATCCGCCTGCCGATGGTGCAGCAGGAAGCAGTGGAGCAGCTCACACAGCATTGCCCCAATACGATCCTGCTCATGACTTCAAGCTACCCGTTTGCACTGGAATTCAGCAATGCCCCTGCGGCGATCCTCTGGAGCTCCCACGCAGGTCCTGAGCTGGGTCATGCAGCAGCTGCAACCTTATTCGGTGAAAATAACCCTGCCGGACGGCTGCCGCAGACGTGGTATGCCTGTGACGAGGATCTGCCGGACATCAGGGATTATGACATCATGAAAAACAAAATGACCTACCGCTGGTTTGACGGAAAGCCCCTGTATCCGTTCGGCTATGGTCTAAGCTACAGCAAATTCGACTACAGTCGTTTAAGCTGTGAAATCGGAGAATCGGAAATTCTGGTCTGCATTGATGTGACAAATACTTCCGATGTGGACGGCGATGAGGTCGTGCAGGTCTATGCACATGCCCATTCCGCACGCATCCGGAGAGCACTGCGTCAGCTCTGCGGTTTCAAGAGGGTACATGTCAGAGCTGGCGAAACTGTCCGCTGTGAGATCGCCGTGCCCCTTCGTGAACTCGAAATCTACGACGTATCCAGAGAAAGATTCTGCCTGGAAAGCGGCGAATATACGCTGATGATCGGTGCATCGAGTGAGGACATCCGTCTGTCGGAAACGCTCACCATCGAGGGTGAAATCATTCCGCCCCGTGACCTTACCAAGGAAACCGCCGCACAGCTCTATGATGCGGAGGAGGGGACGGAGATCTTCACAGACTGTCTTTCCGGCGTGACCCATGTCCGCAGTATGGCGTGGTCGAGCATGCTCGTTTTCCAGAATGCCGACCTGTCCGGTGCAAAGAGTCTGACCGTCCGGGCATCCGTGCCCTGTGAAAATGCGGTCGTCCGTGTGTACCTCGATCAGGAGGATACGCCGGCTGCTGAGTTTACCGCCCTTGCATCCGATGGCTATGCGGATTTCCACGCATATACGGTTCCTCTCCATGCGGATGGCTGCCACGATTTGAGATTGGCATTCGGCAATAACTGCTGCATCCGTTCACTGCAAATCACCAAATAAGCAAATGGCATCACCCTTGTTTTGGGGTGATGCCATTTGTTTTAATCATTCCGATGCTGATACGCATAAACAGAAGTAATCACAAAAACTGCCATCAGAATGACCATGAAGATGATCAGCAGCCATTCCGGTGAGAGTCCGGCGATCATTGCAATCACGTCAATGAGAACCAGCAGGAATCCGGCAATGACGAATACCTTGCCGCCGAACCGATGCGTCAGTTTCCAGCACTGTTCGTTGTTCAGCGTCCATGAGATCTTGATGCCGAGGGTTTTGTTCGGTGTGATGGTCGGGAAGAAATTGCCCATGGCAATGAACAGCAGCCCGAATGCAAGGATCAGCAGGTATCCCATATGCGGCATATGCTCCATTTTTGCACCGATCACCGCTCCGCCCTGTATCGACCAAAGCAGAAAGATGTTTACACAGATGAAAAATATCGTAAGAATCAGCATCGTGATCTGGAGGGGCTTGCGGTTCGGATAATCCTTTTTGCGAAGCTTCAGCTCCAGCAGAATTCCGAGTGATACCAGCAGCGGCAGGAACGCCGGAACCAGCATCGTCCATTTCGAACCGACAGCATCCACCTTCCAATTCACATCAAAATGCGTCGGGACAGTATCCGGCAGCGTGGGAATGTAAATGAGCGTTGCAATCAGATTGAGGATGGATAATACAAAGCTGATGATCATAGGTTTATTGTTCTTCATGGTGTTCCTCCTGTGCCCCGAACATACCCATCATGGATTTCAGAAATTCCTGAAAAACCGTGGTGTTCAGGCTGTAGATGATTTTCTGTGCCTGCCGCTGTGTGCGGACAAGCTCTGCTTCTTTCAGTATTTTCAGATGATGCGAAATTGTTGCTCCCGAAAAATCGAAATGCTCTCCGATCTCTCCGGCAGTCATGTCCTGCTTTTGCAGGAGTGTGAGGATCTCACGCCTTGTCGCATCCGCAAGTGCACTCCAGACATCACTCATGCAATGCACCCCATTTCTTCCGGAGTTTCAGAATGCCGAAGATGCTGCCGACCGCAACAACTGTGATAAAACCTTCCACGATCACATATACCATATTCATGCTGATGACTTCACCGAGATACGGTGTCGCAAGTCCCTGTCCGATGGCAGCCACACTGTCCACAAGTGTATGAATCGCAAGGCAGATGAAAATGCCGGTGAGCGGACGTTTTTTTGCCACGAAATAGCATACCAGCATACTCAGGAACAGATGCAGGATCACGGTCATGGCACGTTCCCAGATGCCCAGAAGATACAGCGGTGCGGCGGTATTGATGAGACTATCCTTGAGTGCATCAAACTGTGCCGTATCCACGCCAGCCTGTGCGGCAGCTTGCTGTATCATGCTGTCAAATGTACCTGTGTTGATCATCACAGCATAGAGGATGTTGTTGATATATTGAAGCCCGACCACGACCACAGCTTCGATCAAGCCATGTGCCAGACCTGCCGCCATTGCTTTGTGCAGGGTGATGCCTTTCCGGTCGAGGATCTTTGCAGTTGTGAATCTTCCGGCAAGCTCGAACAGTCCGGCGGTTGCCGCAATCAAAATGGCATAGATCAGATAGTGGTTATCCGCAAATGCCATATACCCTTCGTTCATGGAAAGGGCGTTCAGAATCGGAATGCGGATGAGCATCTGTGGAATGAAAAATCCTGCCGCTCCGATCAGTGCTGCGATCCAGACCTTTTCCGCTTTATGCCGGATGCAGTACCAGATCATGATGACAATAGGGACGATCGTTGTTGTCGCAAGTGCGATGCACATGCAGATGATGGATAATGTACTTACCATAAGTAAAACCTCCTGTTCCGGTGAGTTCTGTCCTGTACCGGATGTTATTTAGAATTTTGTCTAAATACAGTATAGCACAGTTCGTCCGCTTTGTCAAGTGTTATTTAGAAATTTTTCTAAATATTTTTTAGATTTTTTTCTAAACAATAAAAATTCCCGAATCATAGCGATTCGGGAATTGTAGTTTGTTGATGGCTTCCAAGGGAGAAGAGCATTCTCTGCACGAGCAAATAAACACAGCCGCAGAGCAACCCGTAAATACACATCTGTACAACGCCGCCGTCCGGTTCGATCCGCAGGACGGCAAAGGCGGCATTGAGCAGCTGAATGGCAAAGACGGCTGAAAACACAGGAATACCGAGCAATTTCTCCCACTGCGGACGGAGATCCGTTTTCTTTATGACCATCCACAGCCTTGCAAGATTGCCGCAGACATTGCTTGCATAATAGGAGATCACGATGCCATAGAAACCGAAGAGGGGAATGCAGACCAGCACCGCAGAAATGCGGATGATGTACTCCGCAAGATAATTGAGCGAGGAAAACGCCTGTGCACCCATCCCCTTGATGATGCTCTCCAGCACGATCTCCAGATAGATGAACGGCACAACGGGTGCGAGGAGCATGATCATTTTGCCGCCGATCTCACCGCCGCCGAGCAGTTCCCCAAGCTCTCTGCCGAAGAGGAGGAAGAGAGCTGTCACAAACACCGCAAATACGACCGTCTGCCGGAGCACCTTTTCTGAAAGGCTGGTGATGCGGATCTTGTTGCAGGCGGCGGATTCCCGTGCGGTTTCCGTCACCAGAATGCCGGAAAGCGAACAGAGAATGGTGGAGGGGAAGAACAGCGTGGGAATGATGATCGCCTCGAAAATACCGAACTGGCTGAGTGCCTCTCCGGTCGAATTGCCTGCCTGCTGGAGGGTGATGGGAACGAGGGCGTCATTGGCAGAGCTGAGAATGGAGGTCAGTGCACTGCCAGCCATGACCGGAACCGCCAGCCGGACATAGCAGGGGAGGGAAATGGACACGCTGCCGGATCTCGGGATCCGGCATTTCCGGAAACAGCAGAGCAGGTAAATGAGTGTCGCCAGCGAACCGCCCACCGTGCAGAATGCGGTCATATAGCAGATGGCGGCACCCGATACGGGCGTGATCCACCAAACGCAGAAAGCCATGAGGACGCACCGCACAAGAAAACCGATCGTATCGGAGGCGGCACAGATCTTTGTGTAACAGCAGGCGTTGAAATAGCCACGCATGCATGCGGTAATTGTCAGCAGGGGAAGTGCTGCCGCCATCATGCGGATGGGGGAGGTGAGTGCTGTATCGTGCAGGAATTTTTCGCTGAAAAACGGGGCAAACAGGAGGATGACAAGAGCCGTCAGCAAGCTCATTGCAAGGCTCACGCACAGGCAGTAAGAAAGCACTCTGGAGGGGTCACGGGAGGGCTTGCCCAACTCCTCCGAGATGAAGCGGCTTGCACAGAGGAACACATTTCCGCTTGCCGTGATGGAAGCAAGGGAGAAAAACGAGCCGGTCAGCGACAGAACGCCGATCGCCTCCGTACCGAGTGCATCGGTCATGAACACATTCAGAAGCAGACCAAGACCATCCAGCGTCATCTGTATGACGGTAAGCAGGATGGTGTCTTTCATAATATTTCTCTGCATAGGCGACCTCCGGAAAACAAAAATGGCAGTACGGGTTGTACTGCCGCAGTCTGTTGAAAAGGCACTCTGCAAGAGGACGGGTAAAGGAGGCGGCAGCCCCCTCTAAATCCCTTTCCCCTTTGGGGAGGGGGCAAACTTTGCAGAATCTATTTTCAAAATAAGCGAATGGCAGTACGGGTTGTACTGCCATTCTATGCGGGGGGTGTTCAGGTTATGCTTTTCGTTTTTTTGCAATGATTCTCGCTGGTTGGATGGATTTCAAATGTTGTGCTCGATCGGTATTCCTCCATCAGATTCCAAAATGGATCACCCATTGTTCCGAAGTGTACGCCGTTTTCAGAAGTGTACGCAATTGATTCAGTTCCGAATTTTCCGGCAGCACCTCCAGCATTTTTCGGCTCGCATCGGGCGGAATGAGTGTGATGCCGCAGTAGGCAAGCCCCTTGCCGGGGACATCGGTCGTATGCCAGAACATGGGGATTTCGCAGAACAGGGGATCGACGGTTTCAATGATGTCATCCTCCACTCCAATGCAGTGGTAACGCTTGGGTTCGTACTCATCGTAGCGGACACCGTTCTGCGGTGCGTGCGGCATCATGCCGAATTTGTGTTTTGCCATAATATGTCATCCTTTCTAAATAAGTCCCTGTACATTCCAGAGCATGACTGTGCTGATGATTGCGGCGATCACCGAAATCATAAGTCCGCCGATGGCAAAGCCTTTCAGCCGTCCGGCGGATTTGTTCAGTACTGCATAGCACAGAATGCAGAAAAATACAGCGGCACTGATAAAAGCGAAAATGCCGACAAGTTCAATCCATGATTTCATTGCGTTGTTCCTTTCAGAGTGGATTATCTGTATTATACACCCGATGGCAGGAAATGTCAAGAAAATCCCTCCCGAATCGAATCGGGAGGGATTCACTTTATTTAGATAAAAATCTAATTACAAGTACCGTGCTTACTTGTAGAGAGGACCATACGCCCCGCAGGCACGATAATCCGCACCTTCAAGATCCTTTGTGCCGAATGCAGACCATGCGTGCGGACGGTACAGCTCCTCGTCCGGTACATTGTGCATGGAAACCGGAATACGCAGCATGCTTGCCAGTGTGATCAGATCCTTGCCGATATGTCCGTAGGTCAGGGAACCGTGGTTTGCACCCCAGTTTGCCATTACGCTGTAAACATCACGGAATGCATCCGTTCCGGTCAGACGGGGAACAAACCATGTGGTCGGCCAGGTCGGGTCGGTTCTCTTGTCGAGCACCTCATGCACACCGTCCGGCAGAACCGTTGTCCAGCCCTCTGCGATCTGCAGAACCGGCTGTGAACCGTTGATGATATTCACACGCATCATTGTCACCGGCATCTCTGCCTGTGTGCGGAAATGGGAGGAGAAGCCGCCGCCACGGAAATAGCCGAGATTTGCCGGACACCAGTCCACCTTGTCCGTGATCGCATCAATATCCTCCTGTGTCATATCCCACCACTGCTTCATGACTGCATTGCCGTTTTCATCCTTTGCCATGCCGGTCGCATCCAGTGCCGCAGAACCGGAGTTGATGAGGTGGATGAAGCCGTTCTCTGCAAGTCCGGTCGGACGCACGCCCGTCACTCTCTCCACAGCATCCGGACTCCAGTAGGTACGCACATCCGCAAAAATGGATGCCCTGCCGGAAAGGAGATTGCCGAAGAGCATTGCAGTGCCATTCAGACCGTCATTTTCTGTGGCAAGGAGGGTCGGCTGCTTCTTGCCGTTCCAGTCGAATGTGGAATTGAGGATCGCCTCGGAGAAGTCGCCGTTCGGCAGCCAGTCCGTCCACTGACGCTGCCCCTGAAATCCGCCGACAATCGCATTTCTGCCACGGCTTTCCTCCAGCCAGTTCATATCCGCAAGCACCGGATTGCCCAGCAGGATGTCCTTGAGCACGAGGGTCATCTTCACGCAGAATTCCCAGTTCTCTTCCTGATGCTCCGGCGGCAGCGGCTCTTCATTCACATCAAAGCCCATCGGACAATTGTCCATTGTCCACTTGTATGCCTTTTCAAATTCTGCATGGTCGTAGATCTCCAGATTGATGCGGCGGAGCACCTCGGACATGTCCACCCATTCTGTACGCATGCCAAGATAATTCTGGAAGAAATCCACATTGCACTGGGAACCTGCAATACCCATGGAAACACCGCCGATGTTCACATAGCTCTTGTTCCGCATCAGACCGACTGCCAGACCGCATTTCGCAAAACGCAGGATCTTTTCAGCCACATCCGCCGGAATGCTGGTGTCATCCTTATCCTGCACATCCCTGCCGTAGATCGCAAATGCCGGCAGTCCCTTCTGTGCATGTGCAGCCATTGCAGCCGCCAGATAAACCGCACCCGGACGCTCCGTGCCGTTGAAGCCCCACACTGCCTTAATGGTCAGGGGGTTGAGGTCCATTGTTTCGCTGCCGTAGCACCAGCAGGGGGTGACGGAAAGGGTGGTGCAGACATTCTGTGTGGAGAAAAACTCCTCGCACTGGTATGCCTCAGCCACACCGCCGATGGTGGACGGGGCGATCACGCATTCCACCGGAGTACCATCCGGATAACGCAGCTCGGACTCGATCAGAGCCTTGGCTGCCTTCGCCATGTTCATGGTCTGATCCTCCAGACTCTCACGGATACCGAGCTGTCTGCCGTCAATGACGGGACGAATACCAATTTTCGGATACATAAGATTCACTCTCTTTCAATTGAAAATTTTCTTGTAATTATCATAAATATACGCATTTTCGGGATTCGGCGTATATTCCCTGATCTTGACTGAAGCTGCGATCAGCTTTCTTGCAGCGTTCAGATCCTCCAGCACACCGGCGGAGATCAGCTGGATTGCTGCATTGCCGTAGGCGGTCGCCTCAACGGGACCCGTCAGCACCGGAATGCCGCACACATCGGCAGTCAGCTGACAGAGGAGTGCATCCTTCACACCGCCGCCGAGCATGTAGATGTAGCAGTAACGCTGACCGGTGCAGGAATGGATCTCCTCAAGTGCATCCCTGAACTTGCATGCAAGGCTTTCATAGATGCAACGCAGTACATCGCTCACATCCGCCGGCAGGGGCTGGCTGCTCTCCGTGCACCAGTCACGCACACGCTTCGGCATATCGCCGGAAACACCGAAAGCAGGTGCATCTGTGTCAATGAATCGCAATCCGGAGGGAGCATCCGCTGCCATCCGTTCCAGCTCTGCATAGGTATATTGCTTTCCCTGTGCCGCCAGTGTTCTTCGTGTTTCCTGAATCAGCCACAGACCTGTGATGTTCTTGAGAAACGTCACCGTATCCCCATAGCCGACCTCATTCGTCAGATTGCATGCAGCGGACTGCTCGTTCACGATCGTTTCGTGCAGCTCCGTGCCGAATAATGCCCATGTGCCGCAGCTGATGAAGGTGAACGGCACATTGTCAGCGGAGGGAACCGCCGCCGCTGCACACTGCGTATCATGACCGCAGACCGCATAGACCGGAACTGACGGGATCCCCAGCTCTTCACAGATCTCCTCGCACAGCATGCCCTTGATGGTACCCGTCTGCATCACCGGCGGAAAAATATGCTCCGGCAGACCGAGTGCTTCGACTGCCTTTGCAGACCACCCTCCTGTGGAGGCATCGAAAAGCTGCGTCGTTCCGGCAATGCTCCGTTCTGCGGAAATATCCCCTGTCAGGAAATACGCCAGCAGATCGGGCATAAGCAGAAAGCACTGTGCCGCCTCCAGCAGCTCCGGTGCATTTTTCTGATGCTCCAGAAGCTGGAATGCTGTGTTGATCTGCATGATCTGATTGCCCGTGAGTGCATACAGCTCCTCCAGAGAGATCCGCTGTTCCGCTTCACGGATCATGCCGTCCGTTCGTTTGTCACGGTAGTGCAGGGGATTGGAAAGGAGATTGCCGTGCTTGTCCAGCAGACCATAATCCACGCCCCATGTATCAATGCCGATGCTGTCAAATCCACCCATTTCATGAGCTTTTTTCAGACCATTCTTGATCTCGTGCAGAAGCCGCAGCACATCCCAGTACAGATGACCGCCGACCGCAACAGGCTCATTCGGAAAGCGGTGCACTTCCTGTAATTTGAGCTGCCTGCCGTCGAATATGCCCAGCACGGCACGTCCGCCGGATGCACCGAAATCGAACGCAAGGACTCTTTTTTTCATGTGTTCAGCCCCTTACTGATTGTATTTTTTATAGCCAGGATGCTTGCCCGTGACACCGTACTGTGCACGCATATTGCAAAGACGCTCGATGTTCTCTCTGGAAATCTCCTGTGCACCTCCGAGCAGATGTGCTGTCAGGCTGATCTTTGCAAACAGCTCCAATGTTTCCATGCGGTAGTACGCCGTGATGAGATCGGCACCCACTGTCAGTGCACCGTGATTCTGCAAAAGCATCACATCATGCTCCTGTAAATAGGGCTTGATCGCCTCGGGTACCTCGTCCGTGGACGGTGTGCCGTAGGGAGTGACCGGAACACTGCCGATGGCAATGACGGACTCGATCATGGAGTATTCGTCCAGTGCCTTGTTTGCCACCGCATAGCCCGTTGCCGTTGCAGGATGTGCATGGAGCACGGCACCCACATCCGGACGCTCACGATAGCAGCACAGATGCATCTTGATCTCCGAGGAAGGTCTTGCACCTGCAAGCCCCTCCAGCACATTGCCCTCTGCGTCAATGCGAACAAGCTTTTCCGGTGTGATAAAGCTCTTGCTGATGCCCGTGGGCGTTGCGAGGAAAGTGCCGTCCTCAAGTCTGACGGAAACGTTGCCGTCGTTCGCAGCAACCCAGCCGAGCTGCCACATTTTATGGCAGACATCACAGATTTCATCCTTGATTTCCATTAAGTTCATGATGTGACCTCCTGTAATTTGCATTTTACATAAAACTACCTCCATCATTATACACTATTTTTGTTGACTTGTCCAGTGCTTTTTCAATATTTTCCTAATTTTTTCAATATAATGCTACTGCATCCGCAGATTGCCAGATATTTTTTCAAAAAAATCCGGCTCCAGCTATTGACGGAACGGGTGAAATTCGGTATAATAGAATAAGAGAATCGTCTGCGGAATTTCTGCGGATGCTCTATGGAGGTGTTAATTTGGAAAATTTAATCTCAGCGTCCATCCTGAATGCAGATCTGCTGCATCTGGAGGATGTCATTCATAAATTAGAAACCGCCGGTGCAGACATGCTGCATTTTGATGTCATGGACGGCGTGTTTGTCAATAATATTTCTTTCGGAATGCCGCTGCTCAAAGCAATGGCAGGTGCAACTCATCTGTTCAAGGATGTGCACCTGATGATCACTGATCCCCTGAAATATGTGGATGCATTTGCACAGGCAGGGGCGGATCTCATTACATTCCATTATGAGAGCGTGAGCGATCCCTTCGCAGTTGTGGAGGCGATCCATGCGGCAGGCTGCAAGGCAGGCATTTCCATCAAGCCCTCGACCCCTGCAGAAGCGGTGATCCCGTTTCTGGACAAGGTGGATCTGGTGCTCGTGATGACCGTGGAGCCGGGCTTCGGCGGTCAGGGCTACATCCACGAAATGACCGAGAAGATCGAAGCGGTACGCCGTGCGATCTCCGGCTGGGACAGGGACATCATGCTGGAAGTGGACGGCGGCATCAACGGCGAAACCGCTGAAATCGCCTGCAAAGCCGGTGCGGATGTGCTGGTAGTGGGCAGCTATCTGTTCAGTCAGGAGGATATGACCGCTGCAATTGCAGGCATGCGGTTCGGCTCCGGAGAGGCTGAAGAAATTGAATAAGTTATTTGCAGAACGCAGAACACGCAGACCGGAATACTGGATCGTGCTTGTGTCGATCTGCATGATGAGCGTATTTTTCTACGGCATCCGTGCCGCCGCTGTTATGGGACTTGCTGCTGTTACGGCAGTGCTGACGGATTTTTTCTGTCTGTTCCTGCAAGGAAAGGCGTACCGCACAGCGGATCTTTCCAATGCAGCCGCAGCGGTGATCATGGTGCTGATGTTTCCGGCAACCATCCCGTATTCGATCGTGATCCTGAGCACGGTGTTCATGATCACAGTCGGCATTCATGCATTCGGCAGCCGTGGGGACTATCTTTTTCCGCCGGCGGCAGTGGGCTATCTGTTTGCACTGCTCTGCTGGAAACACGAGGTACTGCAATTTCCGGAGGCAGGTCAGCCGCTTGCGTTGTTCGGAAATGATGCCGCAGTCACGCCGTCCCTCAGCTCTGCCATTCTGACAGAGCGTGTTCTGAAAATGGACGTGCTCGACCTTCTGACCGGAGCCGCACCCTCCCCGATGGGAACGGGCTGCATCCTGCTTCTGGCAGTCGGTCTGCTGGTGCTGGTTTGCAGACGCTGCGTTTCCTACTGGGCGTTTTTGGGCTTTGTATTCAGCATCACCATGCTCTCGATGTGGGGCGTGATCCCGGCAGCAGTGCTGTTTTCAGCCAATATGCTGCTGTTTGCCCTGATGTTCCTGATCGGGGATATGGCTGCACCGCTGCAGGGAAGTTTTTCCGTGCTTTGCGGCAGTCTGATCACGGGCATGCTGACATGGGTCCTGCTTGAACAGTACCATCTCGAATATGCGGTCATCATTGCAGTCCTGCTGACAAGTCCTGTCTGGCAGCTGCTCGCATCAATGGAAAAGTCAAGGCAGGAAAAGCGTGCTGCACTTGCCGCAGAACCGGCAGCAGGGGAGGAAGCATGAAAAAAACAAGATTTTCCGTTCTGGACGGACTCCTGCAAAAAAATGCGGTATTGGCGGAGGGCATGGTCATTGCACCGATCGTCGTCTGCTGCGATACGCTCCCGAAGGCTCTGATCCTGTCGCTTGCATTTGCATGCATCACCTTTCTGACCGTGATCATTGCTTCATTCTGCCCGAAAAAATTACCCTATGCCGTGAAGGTCGTGTTCTACGCACTGACCGCTGCAATGGTGTACATTCCGGTTTCACTGCTCTGTGACTACCTGAATTATGCCTCCATCGGCATTTATCTTCCGCTGCTTGCAGTCAATTCCATGATCGTGCTGCATTCCGAGCTGTATTTTTACAAGCTCCGCAGACGCACCATGGTACCGGCTCTCTTCTTTCATATTGCCGGCTTCTGCATGACAGCGATCCTGACCGGCCTTGTGCGTGAGATCCTCGCATACGGCACCATCTGCGGCAGAGCTGTGGATATGCCTCTGCTTTTGCAGGGCTTTTCTGCACCATGGGCAGGCTTCATTCTGCTCGGCGTGCTCTGTGCACTGCACAGAACGATATTCCCGAAGAAATAAGGTGGCTCTGTTATGTGGATATTTTCATCCCTGATCTCACTGCTTGCGGACAATCTGATCTTCACAAAGGCACTCGGTACAAGTACACTGATGGCTGCATCCAAGAATCGCTCCAATCTGGCGATCCTTTCTCTGATGATGACGCTTTTTTCCGTGCTTGGCTGTGTGCTGACGGGTGCTGCCTATCAGTTTTTGCCGCTTGCTGAACTGACCGTTTTTCCGTTCAGTTTTTTCCAGCCGCTTCTCTATGCGGCTGTCATTTCTGTGATCTACCTTCTGACCCTGCTCGTGCTCTACGCCGCAGGCGGTGAAAAGAGCCGCAAAGTCAGAAAGTACGTTCACCTTTCCGCATTCAACTGTGCTGTCATGGGCACCGTCCATCTGGCATTTCCGGCTGGATTGTTTGTCCGTGATGCCGTGACACCGGCGGAATTTTTAGGTCTGCATTTCTATTCCATTCCCCGACTGAGCATAACTGGCTCGCTTTTGTTCGGAATGCAGACAGGATTAGGTTTTATGCTGGCATCCCTCATACTGCTTGCAGTACGCAAACGCCTGTACAGTGAAACTGTTCCGGCAGCATTCAGGGGATTTCCGGCTGTTCTGGTATATATTGGACTGATTTCTATGGCAGTCCATGCGATCGCTGCGTGACCGAAGAGAAAAAAGGCACCGCAGCCTGAGAGAGGAGCATACAATTTCATATGAAACTCAAACCGAAAGGACGAAAGATATATCGGTACAAGACACGCTTTGAGCGTCTGAAGGGCTTTCTCCGCAATTCCGGTGCCGTTTTCATGACCATTGCCGGCATTGGAGTGTTGGTTTTCGTTGGTTACAGTGCAGGCGGCCCCATTGTGGCATTTCTGGAGGAACAGAAGATCCTCACCCCCGCCTCAAGCATTGCTGAAACCGAAGCAGAACCGGCACAGACACAGGAGCCTTCCGACCCGACAGCGGAGTCTGTGACAGATGTTCCGGAGGAAACGAGCCTTCCTGCAGCTGAAGAAGTCTGGATGCAGGGCTATACCCTCATGCCCGAAGCACTCTTTACAGAAGATGCACTGCGTCAGGCAGTTGCCCGCGTACCGGAGGAAACGACCCATGTATTCGTACCCCTGAAGGACAGGGGCGGCAGTCTGTATTTTGCCGCCGCTGTACAGGATGCTGGCATTTCCGGTGCGGTCGTTGCCGCCATGCCTCTGGAAACCATCCGCAGCATCATTGCGGATGCCGGATACACCCCCTCCGCCGTCATCAACACCCTTGAGGATACGATCTATCCGCAGGCTTTCCCGAAGGCTGGCTACACCATCGCCGGTACGGATACCTGCTGGCTCAATGCGGACGGAAAGCCCATGCTTTCACCGTTCAGTCCGATCGCCAAGGATTACCTCTGCACGCTGACCGCAGAGATCGCCGATGCAGGCTTTGCAGCGATCCTCTGTGAAGGATTGGCATTCCCTGATTTCTCGGAGGATGATCTTGCACAGCTCGACCCGAGAGCAGGTGCATCCGATCGGGGAACCGTTCTTGCACAGCTGCTGAATGCCATGCAGGAATCCGCCGGTGATGCACAGATGATCGTCAGCATCGACGGTGCACAGCTGCTGGCTGGCAGGGCAGAGCTGCTCCATGCAGGTACGCAGATCACACCGGATCATGCCGCTGTTACCATACAGTCCGGCACGGAATCCGAGCTTGCTGCAATGCAGTCCGAGCTTCTGGAGATCCCCTGCGTATTCCTTTACAACGAGAAAAAAACACTGCCGGACAGCGTGAACCGTATTTTCCGGCAGGAAGAACAGACAACAGAACGAACAGATACAACAGAAACATCCGAAACAACAGAATCAACAGATACTACAGAATCCGAAACCGGATCGGAGTCCACTTCCGCTTCATAGCGGTTCTGAATTCCGAACGGAGGAATATATATGAAAAAAGGAGTGACACCTATGGCAGAAAAGTTTACCATAGCACTGAAAAAAATCATTGATGAATTCAAGCTTGAAGTCATCTATATGCCGAGGGATCCCGAGGAGATCATGATCGACGAAAATGATGTCAACCGTCCGGGACTTCAGCTGATGGGCTTCTATGAGTACTTCAATCCGGAGCGAATCCAGATCATCGGCAAGATGGAATTCGCCTACCTGTCCACCGTGGATGAAAAGACCCGTTACGAGCGTCTGGAACTGCTGATCTCCCAGAAGCTGCCGGCACTTGTCATCACCCGTGAGCTGCCGTATTTCTCTGAGATGCTGGAGCTTGCAAGAAAGTATGAAATGCCGCTTCTGAGAAGCAAGGAGAGCACCTCCAATTTCATGTCCGGTCTGATCGCTTTCCTGAACCTGAACCTTGCCCCCCGCATCACACGCCACGGCGTTCTGATCGAGATCTATGGTGAGGGCGTATTCATCACCGGCGAAAGCGGTGTCGGCAAGAGCGAAACCGCCATTGAGCTGGTAAAGCGTGGTCACCGTCTGATTGCGGACGATGCGGTCGAGATCCGCAAGGTTTCCAACATCAGTCTGGTCGGCAGCTCTCCGGACAATATCCGCCACTTCATGGAACTGCGTGGCATCGGCATCATCAATGCACGCCGCCTGTTCGGTATGGGTGCGGTCAAGCTGACGGAGAAGATCAGCCTCGTTGTCGAAATGGAGCTATGGAATCCGGAGAAGATCTACGACCGTATGGGCATGGATACACAGTATGTTTCCCTGCTCGGTGTCAAGGTGCCGTCCCTGACCATTCCTGTCAAGCCCGGCAGAAACCTTGCAGTCATTTTGGAGGTTGCAGCAATGAACAACCGTCAGAAGGAAATGGGATACAATGCAGGTGCAGAACTGATGAACCGTCTGGGTATGCAGATGGACACCACCGAATCCATCAAAAATTACGACGAATTCTGATGCACCCTAACTTTGGAGGAATACTATGAGAGAACAACTGCACAAGCTCTGTGAACAATACGGCTGTCGTCTGGAAACGGATGTGAAACTTTCACAGCACACCACATTCCGCATCGGAGGAACCGCTGATTTCTGGGCGGAGATCACCTGCATCGAGGGCATGCAGGCTCTGCTGCGTTTTTGCAGGGAAGAGGGGATCCCGTATTTTGTCCTTGGCAAAGGCAGTAATGTTCTTGCGTCCGATGACGGCTACCATGGTGTGATCCTGCATCTTGGCAATGCCTTTTCTGAGATCTCTGTATCCGGCACTACTATGACCTGTCAGGCAGGTGCCGGACTCGGTGCTGCTGCACGCATTGCAGCAGAGCATGGGCTGACCGGCATGGAGACCCTCAGCGGCATCCCCGGCACCATCGGCGGTGCACTTTATATGAATGCCGGTGCCTATGGCGGTGAAATGAAGGATGTTGTCACAAGCTGTGAATACCTGACCGCAGAGGGCGAGCTTCGCACGATGAAGCTTGCAGAAATGGAGCTTTCCTACCGTCACAGCATTTTTGCGGAAAATAATGCTGTCATTCTCACTGTTACGCTGGAGCTTCAGGAGGGTGACAAGGCGGTGATCCATTCCAGAATGGAAGAGCTTCTTATCCAGAGAAAGACCAAGCAGCCGCTGGAGTATCCGAGTGCCGGCAGTACGTTCAAGCGTCCGGCAGGCAGCTATGCATCCCTGCTGATCGACCAGTGCGGTCTGAAGGGCAGAGCTGTCGGTGATGCACAGGTCAGCGAGAAGCACTGCGGCTTTGTCATCAACAAGGGAAATGCTACCTGTGCACAGGTGATACAGCTCTGTGACGAGGTGCGGACTGTGGTGCAGGAGCAGACGGGCTATGTCCTCGAATTGGAGCCGATCCTGCTCGGCTGATGATCTCATGCTCCGCATTGTTCATGCAGTGCGGAGCTGATTGGAAAGGAGAGAATGGTTTATGCAGTTAGTCATGATTACCGGCATGTCCGGTTCCGGAAAATCCATGGTCATGCAGGTGATGGAGGACATCGGTTACTATTGTATTGACAATCTTCCGCCCCAGCTGATCTCCACCTTCGTGGACATCTGCGAGCATTCCGAGGACGGTCTGAATAAGGTTGCCATTGCCGTGGACATCCGTTCCGGCGAAATGTTCACAGAGATCTACCAGTGCTGGCGGAAGCTGAAAAAGAATCCCGAGCTGGATATTAAGGTGATCTTTACCGAAGCATCCGATGAAGTGCTCCTGACCCGTTACAAGGAAACACGCCGCAAGCATCCCCTCGATGACAAATGCGGCTCTTTGCAGGAAGCGATCGCCTACGAGCGTGAACAGCTCCAGCAGCTTCGCCCCATTGCGGACTATTATTTTGAAACCTCCCACCTCAGTGCGGCACAGCTGAAGCAGGAGATCAAGACCATGTTCCTTGAGAAAAAGACCGATTCCATTCTGGTCAAGGTCATGTCCTTCGGTTATAAATACGGCGTGTCCACGGAATCCGACCTCGTGCTCGATGTCAGATGCCTGCCCAATCCTTTCTATATTCCGGAGCTGAAATCCCACACCGGCTGTGAAAGCTGTGTGCGTGATTATGTGATGCAGTTCCCCCAGTCCATGGAGCTGTTTGCAAAGATCCTTGACATGCTGGAATTCCTGCTGCCCCTCTATATTTCCGAGGGAAAGAGCCAGCTCGTCATTGCATTCGGCTGCACGGGCGGCAAGCACCGTTCCATCACCTTTGCAGAGCTGATCGGCGATGCACTGCGTGAAAAGGGATATCGTGTGCACAAGATGCACAGGGATATTGCCAAGGACAGAGGATGACGGAGGTGAAACAGAATGTCATTTTCTGACAATGTACGGCAGAGCATCCGCAGCACCATCAACGATCACGACAAACGTTTCGCCTGCCTGTATGCCATGCTGCTGTACAGCAGAACACTGACAAAGGACGAGATCTGTCTGAAAAGCGAAAGCGAGATCTTCGACTCCGTATTCCCGATCCTGATGAAAACCATCTTCGGTGCCGCTGTACCCCTGAAAATCGAACGCAAGCCGAGAAAGGACGGCGGCATGCTCCACATCTACCGGATCACCGGCAGGGAGGCAGTTACAAGGATCCGTTCGACCTTTCACATCCATGAGCTGCGGCGGATCGACATGCGGAATCTGCCCACCAACAGCATCGGCATGTTCCTCGGCGGCGTGTTCCTGACCTGCGGCAGCATGACCGACCCGAATAAGGATTATCACCTCGAATTTGCTGTACCCACGCAGGAGCTGTGTGATGATCTGTGTGATATTCTCCTGAGTGTCGGCGTGCATCCGAACACCACCAAGCGGAGATATGCGTATTCTGCCTACCTGAAAGTCAGTGAGGAGATCGGTGATCTGCTGACCTTTATGGGAGCACAGAAATGCACCCTCGAACTGATCGACATCAAGATCGACAAGGAAGTCAAGAACAATGTGAACCGTCTGAACAACTGCGATATGGCGAATATTGACAAGGTGATCTCCGCAGCCGAAAAGCAGCGTGAGGACATTGAGGTCATCATCCGTCATGACGGCATGCGGAAGCTTTCGGACGAGCTGCATGAGCTTGCAGAGCTTCGCATGGAGAATCTCCATCTGAGTTTGCAGGATCTGGGTGAGATGCTGGAAAAGCCCATCGGGAGATCCGGCGTGAACCACCGGTTCCGCAAGCTTGCGGCGATTGCGGCACAGTATCGGGAGGAGGATGCAAATGGCGGCAGCTGAGGATTTTGTGCACCTGCATGTGCACAGTGAATATAGCATGATTGACGGTGCCTGCCGTCTGGAACAGCTGGCTGCACAGGCGAAGGCTCTCGGTCAGACTGCCGTTGCCGTCACTGACCACGGCAATCTGTATGCGGCGATCATGTTCTATGAAGCGGCACTTGCACAGGGCATCCGTCCCATCATCGGCTGTGAGGTCTATGCGGCACAGCGGACGAGATTTGACAAGGAACCCCGTCTTGACGGCAAGAGCTATCACCTCCTGCTGCTCTGTGAAAACAATGAGGGCTATCAGAATCTTGTCAGGCTTGTCACGCTTTCCAATCTGGAGGGCTTCTACAAAAAGCCGAGGGTGGATCTTGAACTGCTGCGAAAATACCATAAAGGGCTGATCTGCCTTTCAGCATGCATTGCCGGAGAAATCCCACGGAAACTGCTGGAAGGCAGTTATGATTCTGCCAAGGAAGCGGCACTGCGTTATCAGGAGATCTTCGGAAAGGACAACTTTTTCATTGAGATCCAGAACCACGGCATTCCGGAGGAACGGCAGGTGCTGCCCCAGCTTCTGCGGCTTTCGAGAGAACTCGGCATCCCCCTTGCAGCAACCAATGATGTGCATTATCTGACCCGTGAGGATGCGGTGATGCAGAAAACCCTGCTCTGTATCCAGACGGGAAAAACGATGGACGAGCCGCACGGCATGGGCTTTGCAACAAACGAATTCTACCTGAAAACCACACAGGAAATGGAAGCACTTTTCCCGAATCTGCCGGAGGCGATCACGAACACAAGGAAGATCGCAGACCGGTGTCAGGTGTCGTTCGTATTCGGTGAGCGAAAGCTGCCGCATTTTGTCAAAGAGGGCGTTGTGGATAATACTGCCTATTTCCGTGCACTCTGCACCAAGGGCATGTACATGCGTTATGACAACGCACCGTCCGATGAGGTCAAAAAACGGCTTTTGCATGAGCTGCGTGTGATCGAAGAAATGGGCTTTGTGGATTATTTTCTCATTGTCTGGGATTTCATCCGCTATGCCAGAACCCGTGGAATTCCCGTGGGTCCCGGCAGAGGCTCCGGTGCAGGCAGTCTGTGTGCTTACTGCATCGGCATCACCAGCATTGATCCGATCGCAAACAAACTCCTCTTTGAACGCTTCCTCAATCCGATGCGTGTCAGCATGCCGGATATTGACATAGATTTCTGCATCGAGGGCAGGCAGGCGGTCAAGGATTACGTCGTGGAACGTTATGGCTCGGAGCGTGTCTGTGAGATTATCGCCTTTGATACCATGAAAGCCCGTGCAGCCGTGCGGGATGTGGCAAGGGTGATGAATCTTCCGTATGCTCTTGCGGACAAGACTGCAAAGCTGATCGACAGCAAACAGTCCGTTGCCGGTTCGCTTGCACAGAACAAGGAACTGAAAGCTCTCTATGATACGGATGAACAGGTGCGGCGGCTTCTTGATATGGCTGCCCGTGTAGAGGGCATGCCCCGACATGTGACCACGCATCCGGCAGGTGTTGTGATCGCAGGATTCCCGATCGGGGAATATGTACCGCTGCAAAAAAATGATGAAACCATTGTCACGCAGTATGCGAAAAACGAGCTGGAACAGCTCGGTCTGCTGAAGATGGATTTTCTCGGGCTGCGGAACCTCACTATTATCAGGGACTGTGAGAGAACGGTTCAGAAACAGGAACCGGACTTTTCAGTTGATCGTATTCCGCTGGATGATCCGGAAGTCTACAAGCTCCTTTCCAAGGGCAGTACCTCCGGTGTGTTCCAGCTTGAAAGCAACGGGATCCGTCAGGTGCTGATGCGGATGAACCCGCAGGATATGGGCGATATTATTGCCGTCCTCGCACTCTACCGCCCCGGACCGATGGACTCCACCCCGACCTATATCCACAACCGCCATCATCCGGAAAGTGTGCAGTATCTGCACCCGATGCTTGAAGGGATCCTGAAGGAAACCTATGGCTGTATCCTGTATCAGGAGCAGGTCATGGAGATCTGCCGCACGCTTGCCGGTTATTCCTACGGCAGAGCTGACCTTGTGCGTTCAGCCATGTCCAAGAAAAAAACAAGCGAAATGGCAAAGGAGCGGAAGATTTTTCTCTATGGTTCCGGAGAGGAGGACGGCTGTACCGGTGCGGTCGCACATGGTGTGCCGCTGGAGATCGCCGAGCAGATCTTTGACCAGATGGAAAGCTTCGCCTCCTACGCCTTTAACAAGTCCCACGCAGCCGCCTACGGGCTTCTTGCGTACCAGACCGCCTACCTCAAATGCCACTATTTCACGGAATACATGGCAGCACTCATGACGAGCGTCATTTCCGAAAGTCCCAAGCTTATGAGCTATCTGGAGGAGTGCCGTGCAGCCGGTGTGCAGATCATGCTGCCGGATGTCAATACGGGTGAATGGAGCTTTTCCGGCAGCGGCAGCAAAATGCATTTCGGTCTGCTTGCCATCCGCAATCTCGGCAAGGGACTGATTGAAAAAATGGTGAGGGAACGGCAGGAAAACGGCAGGTTTACAGGGTTTGTGGATTTTTGCCGCCGCATGTCTGCACACGGCATGAACAAACGTGCACTTGAAGCGATGATTCAGGCAGGTGCACTTGACCGCCTTGACTGCAACCGCCGCCAGATGCTGCTGTGCTATGAAAATGTGATGGATGCGGTCAGCAGCGGTGAACGGGTGATCGAGGGACAGATGAGCCTGTTCGGGGATGCGGATGTGCATGCCGCCTCGGATCTGACCATACCGTCAGCGGAGGAATTTCCCCTTGTCAAGCTCCTGCAAATGGAAAAGGAAGCGGCTGGCATGTACCTTTCCGGTCATCCCATGGACGGACTGCGGCATGTGCGTGAATTGCTGCACTGCACCTCCATCGGCTGGATCACAGAAAATAAGGGCAGAAATGTCAGGGACAAGCAGGATGTGAAACTCCTCTGCTCCGTCCAGAGCATCAAGAAACACCGCACAAAGGGCGGCGAGGATATGTGCTTTCTGACTGCCGAGGATGCCGACGGAAGCGTGGATGTGATCGTCTTTCCAAGGCTCTATGCAATTTCCATGCAGCGGCTGCGGCAGGATGCCATCCTCTGCATCAGCGGCAGGATCTCACAAAAGGATGATGAAGTTTCGGTCATTGCGGAAAGCATTCGTGCAGAGGAAGATTTCCCCCTGATGTTCCGGCAGATGCAGCTCTGCTTCAAACTCAGCAGCAGTCAGATCTCCCTGCTCGATCGGGCAGCGGAGGTGTGCAGGAAATTTGCCGGCGAAACAGAAGTCATTGTCTATCTGACCGACCAGAAACGATTTGTTTTTCCCAGAAGCAGGATGTCGGCAGAGATCTCCGAACAGCTCTATCAGGAGTTGTGCCGTGTCATTCCCAAGGATTCGATCGGCTGTATTCCGGCGGTCGGCAGGAGAAACGGTACGGCATAATGTATAAATGATATGACGTAAATTGTCAGAAACGTACAAAGGACAGATTTGAATTCGGAAAAACATGGCTATTATCTTGAAATAAAATGAATCCTCATAGAGGAAAGTGAAAAAAGGCTTGACATCATGGTGTAAATGTTGTAAAATAAGAATGTAAAGAAATTTTTGCGATTGCAGAATGGAGAATGTATTGCTATGAAAAAAATCGGTGTTTTGACCAGCGGCGGCGACGCTCCGGGTATGAATGCGGCAGTCAGAGCTGTTACTCGTGCGGCACTGGCCAAGGGCATGGAAGTAGTAGGTATTCAGAGAGGTTATGTAGGTCTGCTGAACCATGAGTTCATTGAGATGAATGCAAGAACCGTTTCCGGCATCATCCAGCGTGGCGGAACCTGTCTGTATACAGCAAGATGCCCTGAATTTCGTAACATGGAAGGTGTCCTGAAGGGCAAGGAGGTCTGCGAAGAGATCGGTATTGAGGGTCTGGTAGTCATCGGCGGTGACGGTTCCTTCAGAGGTGCCGGAGATCTGTCCTCCGTTGGCATTCCCTGTATCGGTATCCCCGGCACGATCGACAATGACATTCAGTGCACAGAGTATACGATCGGCTACGATACTGCTATGAACACTGCAATGGAAATGATCGACAAGCTGCGTGATACCACACAGTCCCATGCCCGCTGCTCCGTTGTGGAGGTAATGGGCAGACGTGCAGGCTTCATCGCTGTGAATGTGGCAATGGCAGTAGGTGCAGAGGCTGCTTTCACACTGGAGCGTGAGTACGATCTGGACAAGATCGCAGCAAAGATGATCCGTACCCGTGATTCCAAGGGTAAGAACCATTTCATCATCGTTGTTTCCGAGGGCGTTGGTCAGGCAGAGAATATTGCAAGAACCATTCAGGAAATGACCGGTATTGAGTCCAGAGCAACCATTCTGGGTCATGTACAGCGTGGCGGTTCTCCGACCATCCGTGACCGTGTAATGGCAACTGAAATGGGTTACCATGCAGTTGAGCTGCTCGAACAGGGCATCGGCAACAGAATCGTAGGTCTGAAGAATGGTCAGATCTATGACATCGACCTGCAGGAAGGTCTGGCAATGAAGAAGCCCTTCATTGATACCAGATACGATATCCTGATGGAGACTGCATATTAATTCAGAAACAACAGCATCCCTCCGCTTCGGCGGAGGGGCTGATTATCATACAGAGTAGAGATCTGTGCGTTAAGTGCCGACCGGACGGGGAGTTGCCGGTAGGACGAAAAGGCAAACCTTGCGGTACAGATTTCGCATCCCGCTGAATGTGTAATTTGAAGCTCTCGTTGGCCTTGAATTATGCACGAAGCTGTCATGGCTCGCATAAAGGAGGTTATATGATGAGCTTTTTTTCTATGTTTGGAACATCCTTCAAGGAGTTCCGCAATGTCCGCACAGTGCTGATTACCGGACTTTTCATTGCCGTTTCCATGGTGCTTGAAATGTTTTCCATCAATCTTGCCCTGTTCAAAATCAATTTTGCATTTCTCGCCATTGCCGTGATCGGCATGCTCTTCGGTCCGTCCGTCGGTCTGATCGCCGGCATGCTCTGCGACATCGTGGGATTCATCGCAAAGCCGGACGGCGGTTTCTATCCTGCCTATGTACTGGTTGCCGGATTGCAGGGTCTGATCTACGGCATCTGCCTGTACCGCCGCATGGATCCGCAGCTCCGCATTTTCAAGCAGCAGAACAGCATGGTCACGCTCTGCATTCGTGCTGTGATCGCAAGGCTGCTGGATGTGGTGATCATCAATCTGCTGCTCAATACTGCATTGAATCTGCATTACGGTTTCATTCCGGCAGAGGCATATGGTACGGCAGTGATCGCAAGAACAGCCAAAAATGTATTGGAGCTTGGTGCGGACATTCCGCTGCTGATGATCATACTCCCTGCGGCACTTGCAGCATTCAAGAGAATGGGCACGATCCGTACTGCACGGAGCTGATTCCGAAAACCGTAAAATCTCATAAAATAATGCTTGCTTTTTTATGCATCTTGTTGTATAATAGAAGTAAGCATTCTTTTTTGAAAGGAAAGGTGACGATTCATGTCAAAAACAACGATCGGCTTTATCGGTGCCGGCAATATGGGCTTTGCCATCATGAAGGGTGCAGCGGAAAGTGCATCCGGTGCGGAGCTTCAGATCTCCGCATTCGATCCCGATACTGAAAAACTCAGCCGTCTTGCAGAATACGGTGTGGCTGCCTGTGCATCCGGCAGGGAAGTGCTTGAAACCTGTAAATATGTATTCCTTGCAGTCAAGCCCCAGATGTTTGATACCGTACTCGCAGAGCTTGCCCCTGCCGTGACAAAGGATACCGTGCTGATTTCCATTGCAGCCGGCATCACCGCTGAGTACATCCGCAGCATGACCATTCCCGAGGCAAAGGTCATTCTTGTAATGCCCAATACGCCCCTCCTGCTCGGCGAAGGTGCCTCCGCACTTGCGAAATGTGCACCGACAACGGATGAGGAATTTGCAGTGGTCTGCCGCATTTTTGAATCCTGCGGAAAAATCGCAGCGGTACCGGAAAACAAGATGAAGGAGATCATCGCTGTCAACGGCTCCAGCCCTGCGTTCATCTACCTCTTTGCCAAGGCTTTTGTGGACTATGCAGAGAAGGAAGGGATCGCTAAGGAAACAGCACTCCCCCTGTTTGCACAGAGCCTGATCGGTTCGGCGAAAATGCTGACCGATTCCGGTTATTCGATCGAGGAACTGATCCGCATGGTTTCTTCCCCCGGCGGCACAACACTTGCCGGACTTGACCAGCTCTATGCAGGAAAGCTGGAGGCAACGGTGGATGCTGCCTGCACTGCCTGCACAAAGCGTGCCTACGAGCTGTCAAAGTAACATAAATTTGCGGACATGCACATAGACTGCAACAAGGAGTTGATGTGCATGAAACAAGAATTATCCTGCGAAACCGGAAATGCTGTAATGTGGATCAGCGTTTTCACCGGAGCCATATCCGGAAGCATCCTGAAAGCCGTGATCCCCGATGCCGGAATGCTGCGTACCGCCTTTTTCCGTCAGGGATTGGGGCTGGAGATCCGGAATTCGGAAATAGGGGAGCTTCTGCTGCATCTGTGCGGCATTCCGCTGCTCTGGATGCTCTTTGCAGCGGTTCTCGGCACCTCGCTTGCCGGAAAACCGCTTGGCTTTGGGCTTCTGTTCTTTCGTGGAATGGCTGTCGGAGCAGTGCTCTGTGAGCTGTATCTTTTGCAGGGAGCAGGGGCATTTCTGACGGCAGTGCTGTTTGTTTTCCCGTTTGCAGCCGCCGGAACATTCCTGTTCATACTTGCAGTGAGGGAAATGAACCGCTTTTCCGCTGCACTTATCCGCTGTGTGCAGGGCGGCGAGAGTCCGGAGGTGCGTCTGTATCTCCTGCGTTTTCTGGTGCTGGCAGGTTTTCTCCTGCTGACAGGGGGCTTGCAGTGCATCTGGCTGAAATCAGGTTTTGCGGTCATGACGGGAAAATAGGGATACCCTATCAAAGAAAAGGAAAGGAAGTAATCTATGGGACTATTTGGAAATTATGAATCCTCGGGTGTGGGCATTGCCAAGAACGCCCCGAAAAAGAAACCGTTTTTCCGATTCTGGGAACTGACCGGACGGAAATTCTGGAAGCTGATCGAAGTGAACATGCTCCTGATGACTCTCTGCATTCCGGTCATCGGTGCGGCGGCAGCACTGTATTTTCTCATCAACGTCAATACGGGACTTGCCCTTGCAGTGTTCGCTCTGCTCCTGCTGACTGCCGCCGTCCTGCTCGGTCCGTATCTTGCAGGATGTGCCAAGATCCTGCGGAATTTCACGCTTGAGAAACCGCTGTTCCTGTTCGATACATTCAAAAAGACCTTTGTCAGCTGCTTCAGGCAGTCCTGCATCATGGGTCTGCTGGATATTCTGATCGCTGGCTCTGTTGCGGCAAGCTTTTATGTGTATCCGCTGATGATCGCTGCTGCAAAGGAAAACGGGGCATCTCCCACGATGTACTATGTGCTGTTCGTGGCGAGTCTGAGCGTCGCACTTGCGGTACTGCTCATGAGCTTCTATGCTTACCTGATGATCGTTTCGACTGATCTGAGTATGAAGAACATTCTCAAAAACTCCCTCGCACTCAGCTGTGTTGCCCTGAAAACCAATTTGCTGACACTGGTGATCTCCGGTGCGATCCTCGGCGTGTTCATCCTGCTGACGGTTCTGTTTCCGGCTGTGATGGGCTTTATCTGGCCGTTCATGCCGCTGTCCTTCATCGGGTTTGTGATCGTGTTCAACTGCTATCCGGTCATCCAGAAGTATGTCATCAACCCCTACTATGCCCAGCGTGGCGAGGTGAATCCCGAAATGCTCCATGGTCAGAGTCAGGGCGAGAATGTATTCGAGGATCAGGGCGGCAAGGAAAAACCTGTTGAGTCAAAGAAGCAGAAGAAGGGCAAGGGAAAGGTCATTTCCTGATGAAAAAATTTTAGAAAACTTCATATTTTTTTTGAAAAACCCCTTTACAAACGAAATCTTTTGTGCTATAATAGTAATGTTCCGTGTACTTGGAATGGGGGATACGCCCGCATCCGGGATTTTTACCTGCCCCACTCTATGTTGCGGATAATACATTTTTAAAGAGGTGAAACAAATGCTGCGTAAGGAAGAAAAGACAGCTGTCATCGAAGCCAATCGTACAAGCGAGGTAGACACAGGTTCTCCTGAGGTACAGATTGCGATTCTGACACGTCGCATCAATGACCTGACTGAACACCTGAAGGTGCACAAGAAGGATCATCACTCCAGAAGAGGTATGCTGAAGATGATCGGCCGCAGAAGAAACCTGCTGGCTTATCTGAAGAAGAAGGACATCGAAAGATACCGTGCAATCATTGCAAAGCTGGGTATCCGTAAGTAATTGCGGGTTAGGAAGGCAGTGGGGTATCCCCTCTGCCTTTCCTTATAAGTAAATTCACAAAATTGCGTCAGCAGCGGTCTATTAGCATCTGACCGTACCTCCGCAGCAGCGGGGGCAGGGTTTTTTGCTAAAAACGCTGTCTGGCACAAAGGAGGAAAACTATGTTTGAGAATTACAGAACATTTGAAACAACCTATGCCGGCAGACCGCTGGTAGTGGAAACCGGCAAGACCTGCGGGCTGTCCAACGGCTCCTGCTGGGTTCGCTACGGTGAAACAGTCGTAATGGCAAACGTTACCGCTTCCGCAAAGCCCCGTGACGGCATCGACTTCTTCCCGCTGTCCGTGGACTACGAGGAAAGACTCTACTCCGTTGGCAGAATCCCCGGTTCCTTCACCAAGCGTGAGGGCAAGCCTTCCGAAAAGGCGATCCTGACTTCCAGAATGGTGGACAGACCCATCCGTCCGCTGTTCCCGAAGGACATGCGTAATGATGTTTCCGTTGTGATGACTGTACTGGCTGTGGATCCTGACTGCTCTCCCGAGATCGCAGGCATGATCGCAACTTCCATCGCAATTTCCATTTCCGATATTCCGTGGAACGGTCCGATCGCCGGCATCAGCGTAGGTCTGGTTGACGGTGAGATCGTGCTCAATCCCACACAGGAGCAGAGAGCAGTGACCGACCTGAACCTGACTGTTGCAGGCTCTGCTGAAAAGATCGTTATGATCGAGGCTGGTGCAAACGAGGTGGACGAAAAGACCATGCTCGATGCCATCATGACAGGTCATGAAGAGATCAAGAAGATGGTTGCATTCATCAGCGGCATTCAGGCTGAGATCGGCAAGAAGAAGTTTGCATTTGAATCTCAGGAAGTACCGCACGAGATGTTTGAAGAAGTAGAAGCACTCTGCAGCGAAAAGGTGAAGTTTGCTCTCGATACCGATGACAAGAACATCCGTGAGGAGCGTCTGAAGCCCATCGTTGACGAGATGCATGCAGCTCTGGATGAGAAGTATCCGGAGGAGGCTGCAAAGCTCGACGAGTGCATGTACAAGCTCCAGAAGAAGATCGTTCGTGCATGGCTCTATGAGGGCAAGCGTGTGGACGGCAGAGGCATTGACGAGATCCGTCCGCTGGCTTCTGAGGCTGGCGTTCTGCCGAGAGTGCACGGTTCCGGTCTGTTCACAAGAGGTCAGACACAGGTGCTGACCATTGCGACTCTGGGTCCGGTAAGTGACTCCCAGAAGATCGACGGTCTGGATGAAGAAACCTCCAGGCGTTATATGCACCACTACAATTTCCCGTCCTATTCCGTAGGCGAAACCAAGCCCTCCAGAGGCCCCGGCAGACGTGAGATCGGTCACGGTGCACTGGCTGAAAAGGCTCTGGTTCCGGTTCTTCCGTCCGTTGAGGAATTCCCCTATGCGATCCGTACCGTTTCCGAGGTTCTCTCCTCCAACGGTTCCACCTCTCAGGGTTCCATCTGCGGTTCTACGCTGGCTCTGATGGATGCAGGCGTACCGATCAAGGCACCGGTAGCAGGTATCTCCTGCGGTCTGATCACACTGCCCGACAGCGATGATTTCATGACCATGGTGGACATTCAGGGTCTTGAGGACTTCTTCGGCGATATGGACTTCAAGGTGGGCGGTACTCACAAGGGTATCACCGCAATTCAGGTGGACATCAAGGTTGACGGTCTGACACCGGCAATCATTGCTGAGGCATTTGAAAAGACCAGAAAGGGCAGACTCTACATTCTCGATGAGATCATGCTCAAGGCAATTCCGGCTCCCAGAGAGACTGTGAACACCTATGCACCCAAGATGCTCCAGACCAAGGTACCGGTGGACAAGATCCGTGAGGTAATCGGTCAGGGCGGCAAGGTGATCCAGAAGATCTGTGCTGAGTGCGATGTTAAGATCGACATCAACGAAGAGGGCAACGTATTTGTCAGCGGTATCAATCTGGACAATGCAAAGAAGGCAATCCAGATCGTGGAGACCATTGCAAATGATCCTGAGGTTGGTGCGATCTACAAGGGTAAGGTTGTACGCCTGATGAACTTTGGTGCGTTCGTTGAGATCGCTCCTGGCAAGGACGGTCTGGTACACATTTCCCAGCTCGACAACCATCGTGTAGAGCGTGTGGAGGATGTGGTTGCCATTGGTGACGAGATCGTTGTCAAGGTCATCGAGATCGACAAGCAGGGCAGAATCAACCTCTCCCGCAAGGAAGCACTGGCTGATATTGCTGCAAAGAAGAACAACTGAGTTCACAATTCAAAATAAACAAAGCCGCTGTTCATCCGGACAGCGGCTTGTTGGTTCTACAGAAAGGAGTGTATTATGAAAATTGCGATCATGGGCTACAGCGGTTCCGGGAAATCGACACTTGCAGGAAAACTGAGCAAAATATACGGGGCGGATGTGCTGCATTTTGACACAGTGCATTTTCTGCCGGAATGGGAGGTCCGAAGCAGGGAAGAGAAGGAACGTATCACGGAGGAATTCATGAACACCCATGATTCATGGGTCATGGACGGGAATTATTCCAAGCTATTTTACGAACGCCGGCTGAATGAAGCGGATGTGATCATCCTTCTGCTCTTCAACCGGTTTTCCTGCCTGTATCGTGCAGCGAAACGCTACCGGAAATACAGAAACACCTCCCGTCCGGATATGGCAGCCGGCTGCAATGAAAAGCTGGACTGGGAATTCATCAGATGGATCCTGCATGACGGAAGAACCAAAGAAAGCAGGGCACGTTACCGCAGCGTAGCAGAACAATATCCGCAGAAGGTTGTCATCATCAGGAACCAGAAAGAGCTGGATGCTTATCTGAAGCAGTTTGCATCGAAATAAACCTTGAGATTTAGCTGAATTGTCAATTTCTGAAAAATGTCTGCCATTTTTTATACTGCGTTCATATTTATATTGTATAATGGTAGATGCAAATTACAGCAATGGAGATGAGCCTATGAAGCCGGAACAAATCGAGCATGAGATGAAACGTGTGATCTCAGCTGAAAATACATTCATGCGGATGAACACCCCCGACCCGTCCTCCCTCTGGCAGAAGCCGCTGGAACGGTACATTCCCGCACAGCTGCAAAATACCCTCTATGCCGCATTCTGCAAAGCGTTCACACTGATTCTGGATAATGGTACCATGTGGATCGAAAAGACCTATAATGCGGAGAAAATCAAGGAGGATTATCAGATCCACCAGTATGCCTCCGCTGTGCGGAAGGACAAAAACGGCATGTCGGATTTCCGGAAAAACGTCCGCAAATCGAAATATGTCAATTCCATGATCTCGGCCGCTGAGGGTATCGGTATGGGAGCACTCGGCATCGGTCTTGCGGATATTCCGCTGCTGCTTGCCGTGCTTCTGCGAAGCGTTTACGAGATCGCTCTGCAATACGGCTTTTCCTACGACAGCGAGGAAGAGCAGGTTTTCATCCTCCGTCTGATGGAAACGGCACTCCTGCACGGTGATGAGCTGGATTCACAGAATGCCGAGCTGAACCGCCTGCTCTATGCCGGAAAACTGCCGGAAATCAGCCGTTCGGAGCAGATCAAACGTACCTCCGGCGTACTTGCGGCGGATGTGCTGTTCCTGAAATTCATTCAGGGCATTCCTGTGGTCGGTATGGTCGGCGGTGTTTCGGATATCGTATGCCACAAGAAGATCACGGACTATGCGGAGCTGAAATACCGCCGCCGCTTCCTGCACGGTCAAATGTAAAAACTGCACGGTACAGCTCCGATTTTGTCGGCAGATTTCTTGTTTTTTTGCGGATTGGTTATTGACTAATCTGCAAATATGTGGTATTATTTTAACAGCGGGTTTTCCCGTTAGTCTACGCAATGAGGTGTACTATGATCGAAATCAGGAAATACAGAGGTCACATCCGCAACTGGCAGGCACTCTGCGAAGAGCTTGGCATTGATGCCGGACTTTCCAGAGAAGCCCGTGAAGCGGAGATCCTGACCAAAGCCTATGAAGCATGGGGAACGGAAATGGCGAACCACATGCACGGCATGTTCGCATTCGCCCTCTGGGATACGGATGTACAGAAGCTTGTCTGCATCCGTGACCAGTTCGGCACAAAGCCGTTCTATTATTATCTGACCGCCGGCGGCGAGCTGTTGTACGGCACGATGGTGCGTGAAATTCTCAGTCAGGATGGATTTGTCAAGGAGCTGAACGAAGAACAGCTCCAGATCTACATGAGCCTGACCTATCCGGCAGGGGAGGACACCTTCTTCAAGGGAATGAAAAAGCTCATGCCGGGCTGCTGTCTGGTTTGGCAGAACGGTGCAATTTCTATCACCCGTTACTGGAAGCCTGAGTTCCATGCGGATGAAACCAAGACGCTGGACGAGTGGGCGGATGAGATCCATTCCACTGTTGCACAGATGATGGAAGAGGTCAAGACACCCGATGAAACGGCGTATTCCTTCCTTTCCGGCGGCGTGGATTCTTCCTATGTGCTTGCCATGTCCGATGTACAGATGTCCGCTTCCTGCGGCTATGATGATGAACGTTTCGACGAATCCGGACTTGCAAAGCAGACTGCCGATATTCTGGAGCGTGACAACAGCAGATGTCTGGTAACTCCTGAGGACTATTTTGCAGTGGTGCCCTATGTGATGTACAATATGGAACAGCCTTTGGGTGATGCGTCCGCAATTGCATTTGCGATCGCTTGCCGTGAAACTGCAAAGCAGAGCAAGCTCTGCTATTCCGGCGAGGGTGCGGATGAATTCTTCGGCGGCTACAACATGTACCGCAATGCGGAACGCTACGGCGAAAACCTCAAAACCTTCTATGTCGGCAACACCAACATCATGAAGGAGGAGGAAAAGCAGCGTATCCTGAAGCACTACAATCCCGATGTGCTCCCGATCAAGCTGGTTGAGCATATCTATGAGGAAACAGAGGGTCTGGATCCGCTGACCAAGATGTCCGCTGTGGACATTCAGATCTGGCTGGAGGGTGACATCTACCTGAACGTTGATAAGATGAGCACTGCCGCAGGGCTTGAGATCCGCATGCCTCTGACGGATAGACGCATTTTCGGCATTGCTTCCCGCATGCCCTCCCGTTTCAAGGTGAATGAGGAGCAGAACAAGGTCGCATTCCGTACCGCAGCCGCAAAGGTGCTGCCGGAGGAGATCGCATTCCGCAAGAAGCTCGGTTTTATCGTACCCATCCGCATCTGGCTGGCGGATGAACGCTACAATCAGGATGTACAGCGTCTGCTGTTCAGCGAGATTGCAGAGAAATTCTTCCATATGGAGGAGCTTCGCAGCATCTGGGAAGAGTACATCGGCGGCAACTCCGACAACTGGAGAAAGGTCTGGATGATCTACACTTTCCTTGTATGGTATGAAGAATATTTTGTGAAGAGATAAAGCAAATGCTGCTGCACGTTGATGGTGCAGCAGCATTTTAAGTTACTCCTGAGCCAGCTCCTGTTTTTTGGAATTGCGGAACACCAGCTTTTTGCCAAGAATGTAATTCAGTACAATGACGATCACCTGAATGATGTATTTTGTCATCATCTCATCAGCATGGAGCAGCTCAACGGCAAAGAACATGCCGAATATGTCGATCAGTCCCGTGAAGCCCCGTGCAAAGACGTATTTGATGATCTCCAGCAGAAGCTCCTTTGCATTGGCACAATGATGACGGAACACAAACAGCTTGTTGGTGATGTAGGCAAGCACCTTTGCAGTGAGCACCGCAATGATATTGGCGATGCCGTATGCCATGCCGACATGCTCAAAAAGAAGCTTGAACACCAGAATATTGGCGATCGTTGTCAGCACGCCAAATACTGCATAGCTGATGAATTCTCTGGAAAAAACTTTCCTGATTATTTTCTGAATCAACTCTTTCATAGACATCCTCCGGACAGAGATGGGCTTTTCCTGCATGTGCAGGCTCTCCTTTTCATTATATGCCATCGCCGTACAAAATTCAATATTATTTTGTGAACATTCGCAGAAAACGGGAGAATACGATCGGCGAATGCTTGACAATGCAGCAGAAAATATGCTATAATGAGTGCATATCTGAAGCAACGAGGGGAAACAAGATGATTTTATTATCCGCACAGAATCTATCCAGAACCTATATGGAACGCAAGGTGCTTGACGGGGCATCTTTCTTTTTGAATGAAGGCGACAAAGTCGGCATTATCGGCATCAATGGTACCGGAAAATCCACGCTCCTGCGGATCCTTGCAGGCGTGGAGGAACCGGACAGCGGCAGTGTGATCCGCACAAACGGCGTCAGGATCTCCTATCTGCCGCAGATCCCGGAATTCGCACCGCATGGCAGCGTGTTGGAACAGGTCATGCTCCATCTTCCGGCTGACCTGAAAGAAGCCAAGGAATTCGAGGCACGTTCCATTCTTGGAAAACTTGGCATTGATGACTGCACAAGGGACATCGGCACGCTTTCCGGCGGTGAACGCAGACGTGCCGGAATTGCAGCGGCACTGATCCAGCCGAGCGACATTCTGCTTCTGGACGAGCCGACCAACCATATTGACAATGAAACCGTTCAGCTTCTGGAAGAACAGCTCCGCAAATACCGTGGTGCAATTGTCATGGTAACGCATGACCGCTATTTTCTCAGCAGTATCACCGACAGGATCGTTGAGGTGGATCGTGGGCATATTTATGAATACGAGGGGAATTACAGCACCTACCTCGAATTAAAGGCACAGCGTGAGGCGGATGTGCAGGCACATGAACGCAGAAACCGTACACTTTACCGGCAGGAGCTGGAATGGTTCCGCCGTGGTGTCAGGGCGAGGGGGACGAAATCCAAGGACAGGCTGGAACGCTTCCATGAGCTGGAGAACAGGGAAAAGCCCGTACAGGAGGAAAAGCTGCAATTGCAGTCCGTGGCATCCAGACTCGGCAAAAAGACGGTCGAAATCGAGGGGATCTCCAAGTCCATCGGCGAAAGACGGCTGATCTCCGACTTTTCCTGTATGCTTCCAAGGGATGCAAGGATCGGCATCGTGGGCAGCAATGGTGCCGGAAAGACCACACTGCTGAAAATGATCTGCGGTATGGTACAGCCGGATACGGGAACGGTCACGCTCGGCGACACTGTCCGGATCGGGTATTTTTCGCAGGAATGCGAGAGCATGGATCCGACCATGCGTGTGATCGACTACATCCGTGAAACCGCCGAACGGATCCAGACACCGGAGGGCACGGTCACAGCAGCAAAGATGCTGGAAACCTTTCTGTTTTCATCGGAATTACAGTGGAACCGGATCGAGAAGCTTTCCGGCGGTGAGAGAAAGCGGCTGTATCTTCTGAAAATTCTGATGACTGCACCGAATATCCTCCTGCTCGACGAGCCGACCAACGACCTTGACATTGCCACGCTGACGATTCTGGAGGATTATCTGCAAAGCTTCAATGGTGCAGTGATCGCTGTTTCCCATGACCGCTGTTTCCTTGACAAAACGGTCAGCGAGATCTGGGAGCTGAAAGATGGGGAGGTGCACCGCTTCAGCGGAAATTACAGTGACTATGCGGAGAAGTCCGTGCAGGAAACGGCGGAGCGTTCCCGCAAGTCAGCCGAAAAGAAGGAGCGTACCTTTACCGGAAAGACCAAGCTGAAATTTTCCTACAAGGAACAGCGTGAGTATGCAGTCATTGATGAAGAGATCGCTGCACTTGAACAGAAAATCGCAGATACGGAAACAGAGCTTTCGGGCTGTACATCGGATTATGTCAGGTTGCAGGAGCTGACCACAGAAAAGGAAATGCTGGAGATGCAGCTTTCTGAAAAAATGGACAGATGGGTCTATCTCAATGACCTTGCTGAACGTATCGCCAACAGCGAAATGGTATAACTTTCATGCCCCGTATGATGCGGGGCTTTTTTGTGCACTGCCGGCGGTTGATGAAAATTCCTTTACAAACCGCAAAACCTGTGCTATAATAGAGGTAGATCCACGAACGCAAGGAGGTATTGCTATGAAAAAAGAACCCTATATCAGACCGGAAATGGAAATCTGTGAATTTGCAGCAGAGGACATCATTACGACCAGCAGCGAGCCTTCCCAGCTGACCAACGGCGGTGCGGATGCCGAACCGGAATCCGCTGCCTATGATGAGCTTTTCGGGGAGTGACCGGACGCATGACGGGGCTGTATCTGCTTGCAGGCATCCGGACTGAGATCACGTCAGTGTATCCCGATGTGCACCGGCTCTGTGCTGATTACAGAACACAGGGAACGCCGGAGCTGTACATCCGGACGACACGGACGGAGATTTCTGCTGAACGGCAGCGGACGGAGGCATCACAGCATGCAGGGGACGGCTATCTGGAAACGCTCGCCGTGTACCGGAGGCTTGCGGAAAAGATGATAGCATTCCGCACAATCCTCATACACAGCTCTGCGATTGGAACGAATGGTACAGCCTATCTCTTTGCGGCAAAAAGCGGTACGGGCAAATCCACGCACACAAGACTCTGGCGTGAGATGCTCGGGGATGCGGCGGTCATGCTCAATGATGACAAGCCGCTGGTGACGGTCAATGCCGGCGGTGCCATTGTGCACGGTACGCCTTGGGACGGCAAGCACCGCCTGAGTGCTCCCATCTCTCTCCCGCTGGGCGGTATCTGTTTTCTGGAGCAGGGGATGGGAAACCGCATCACGCCGCTGACGGCACGGGAGGCGTTCCCCATGCTTGCTGCACAGACCTACCGACCGGCTGATCCTGCCGGAACCGCAGGGACGCTCCTGCTTCTGGAACAACTCGCCGGAAGTGTGCCGCTTTATCGGATGCAGTGCAATGTGACACCGGAGGCAGCCGCAATTTCCTATGGAACGATGACGAAAGGACAACGGATATGAAACTGAAATCGGAGTTTATCACGCACCGGATGGGCGATGAACAGGTGATGGTTGCCGCCGGAACATCGCAGTTCTGCGGCATTGTCCGGAGCAACCGAACAGCGGCATTCATTGTGGACTGCCTGAAAACAGAAACAACGGAAGAGGATATCATTGCCGCCATGCTTGCAGCCTTTGATGCACCCGAATCCGTGGTTGCAGAGGATGTCCGCAGGATCCTTGATACCCTCCGCAGTATCGGTGCACTGGATGCAGAAAAGTAATTTTGCCGCCGAACTTGCAGAGCACGGCAGTCTGGTTTATGTCTGCGAGGGGGACAGCATGCTTCCCTTGCTGCGTGAAAAGCGTGATCTGCTCATCATCAAGCCGGTACAGCGGCGGCTCAGACGCTTTGAAATACCGCTGTACCGGCGTGACAGCGGTCAATACGTCCTGCACCGTGTTCTGCGTGTGCGGAAAAAGGATTATATCCTCTGTGGTGACAACCGTCTGCGGATGGAATGCGGCATCACGGATGCACAGATCCTCGGCGTTCTGACGGCGGTCGTAAGGGACGGAAAGGAATATCCGCTTTCCGGATGGCGGTACTGGCTGTACGTTTACGCATACTGCGGTCCGAAAAGTCTGCTTGGTTTGCTGCTCTGTAAGGAGGTGTAATGCCATGAAACAGGCAGGAGCTGACCTGATCTGGCTTTGCCGCTGTGCACTGCATGGGACTGTTCCTGAACCCGAACGGATACAGAAAACAGACCTTGCAAAGCTCTGGGAAATGGCACGTTTTCACAGCCTGACTGCATTGACGGCGGCGGTGCTGCTCAAAGCAGGCGTACAGCTTCCCTCCGAATGGACGGAAGCTCGCTGGAAATCCGTGCGGAAGAATCTGCTCCTTGACGCAGAACGTGCAGAAATCGAAGCCTTTCTCGAAGAAAACAACATCCCCTTTGCACCCCTCAAGGGCATCCTGCTGAAAGAGCTGTACCCCGAAGCCGGCATGCGGGAAATGGCGGATCAGGATATGCTCTGCGACAGCAGAGGACGGGAAAAGCTTGCGGCGTTCATGGAAAAACGGGGTTACAGCGGTTCCTGCATCGGCAGGGGCAACCACGACATTTTCAAAAAGCCGCCGGTTTACCATTTTGAAATGCATACAGCACTCTTTGGTACACACCAGAATCCGCAGTTTGCGGAGTATTTTCGTAAAATGGAGGAAAACCTGCTGCGATCGGGCAGCGGATGCAGAAAGTGGCTTTCCGATGAGGAGCATTATCTCTATCTGACCGCCCACGCCTTCCGCCACCATGCGGAGGGCGGCACGGGGGTGCGGACGTTGCTCGACTTTTATCTCTATCTGCAAAATTATGGTGCGTTCATGAACTGGGAGGAGCTGTCCGCTGGACTGGATGAGCTGGGGCTGACGGAGTACGAAGCAACGCTCCGCACACTTGCACATCAGCTTTTCGCAGGGGAAGGGGAGCAAGGCCTGACGGACAAGCAGCGTGAGATGCTGGAATATTGTCTGTTTTCAGGGACGTTCGGCACAACTGCACATCGGGTGCAAAAGGCAGGGAAATGGGCATATCTCCGGCAAAGGCTGTTTCCGGATATGGCGTTCTATCGGGAATTCTACCCGTTTTTCTGCCGGCACTGGCTTCTGCTTCCGATCGCATGGCTGATACGGCTTTTCCGTGCCGTTTTGATTCGGCGTAACCATCTCAAAAAAGAATTGAATGCAATTCTGAAAAAACATAACAGGAGGAACAATCATGATCAAGCACATCATTCTCTGGACACTGAAAGAGGAATTCACAGCTGAGGAAAAGGAAACCATCAAACGGGGCATCAAAGAAGGACTGGAGGGACTCGCAGGCGTGATTCCGGGACTGCTCGAAATCCGTGTGAATACCGGCAGACTTCCAAGCTCCAACGCCGATCTGATGCTGGATTCGACCTTTGAGAGCGTGGAGGCTCTGAAAGCCTATGCAGTGCATCCTGCACATGTGGAGGTTGCGGACACAAAGGTCAGACCCTACACGGCCCTGAGAAGCTGTCTGGATTTCGAGGTGTAATACGATGAATCGGCGTATCATCGCAGGAGCTGCTGCGGCTTGCCTTGGAATCTGTGCATTCACTGCTGTGTCCGCATCGGCGGATGCCGGAACCATCCGTGCCTTGCAGGATTTTCTGCTGTGCACGAGCCGTTCCATGCCGGAAAATGCCGACCTGACGGCGGACGGCCGTGTGGATGCTTTTGATCTCTGTGTGATGAAGCGGAAAGCACAGCCAGTGCAGGGTGTGGAGAAATTAGAAGAGAAGGGGACTGTACACAGCGGATATGCAACATTCTACGGAGGCGGTTACGAGGGCGGCTGTGCCATGCTCGATCCGATCTCGAAGGAGGATTATTGGATCACCGCCATGAATATTGTGGACTACAGCAACGCTCAGCTCGCCGGAGCCTATCTTGAGGTGACGGGTGAGCTTGGAACGATCCGTGTGCTTGTGACCGATCTTCTGCCGGAGGGGCAGAAGGGGGATCTGGATCTCTATGTGGACGCTTTCCCTTTGATCGCTCCGGCGGAAAAGGGAAAGGTGCCTGTAACATGGAAGATCATCCCCCTCGACAGTGCAGAGGACGCACCGGTTTCCTACAAGTATAAGGAGGGCACGACCGAATTCTGGTGCGGTGTGCAGGTGAGAAACCACCGCTATCCCATCATGAAGCTGGAATACCTTGATGCTTCGGGCGAATTCGTGGAGATCCCCAGACGCAACTACAACTATTTTGAGAGTGACAGTATGGGTGCGGGTCCGTTCACGTTCCGGATCACGGACATCTACGGCTCCGTCATCATTGATGAAAACATCCCCCTGACACCGGACGAGATCCAGCAGGGACATGTACAATTTCCGAAATAATCCTGAATGCTGCTGCACGAAAAGTGCAGCAGCATTTTTTTGATGGGGCAGGGGAGGGGAAAACGCTGTTTTATCCGGATTGTATACTCTGGAGCATGGTTTGATTTCAGTTAGCTAAAACTGATTGAAATGCCGATTGATTTGAAAAAATGCTTATATAACATTGATTTTTTGATTTACATTGATTAGCGGATGCTAATTGAATAGAATTTTGATGCTTGGTAAGCTGCTGCTAACTTGTGGCAAAAAAGAATACGCCGGCAGCTCCGGCGTAAGAGAAAACCCCAGAAACAATGGGATGTTTCTAGGGTTCAGTCTGTCGAAAAAACTCGTCAGGTTCAAAGGACGAAGTATTTTGGCGGGTCAAGGGTACGCAGTGCTCTCGCAATATTGCCCCAGAAAAGCCAGATAAAAGAATAATCCGAACACTCAACCAATCTGGATCGTGTTCGGATTATTACTGTTTGGTGACCCGTACGGGAATTGAACCCATGATTCCGCCGTGAAAGGGCGGTGTCTTAACCTCTTGACCAACGGGCCATATGGTAGCGGCAGCAGGATTCGAACCAGCGACCAATCGGGTATGAACCGAGTACTC
>JAFTQJ010000086.1 GCA_017462785.1 Oscillospiraceae bacterium
AGTGCATGGAGCTGTGATAATTGCTGTAAAACCGACTCCTCACCCTCGGCGGAAATACATGCTTCGAGCGTGTGAAATTCATACTGATAGTGGTATTTCAGCAGGAGCTGCGAGAGCATCCAATTGCTCTGATGATGCCTGAAATTCGGGATATTCTGCACATGAAACCTCTGCAGCGGGAGGAGAAAATTCACGCTGTTCGGTTCGCTGTTCCGACAGATTTCTTCGAGCAGAATCGTCGTTTTTCCCACGCCGCCCATGCCGTACAGGAACACGTTGCCCTCCCTCGGGAGGGCATTTTTCATGCCGTCAGCACCTCGGAATGCAAGGGGATAAAACCGCTTTGCTTCGCCCAAAATATGTGCTCTGACCTCCGCCGCCGCATAGGGACGCTTGGCGTTTTCGTGCAGATTTTCCCTTAAAGTCAACGAAAAATCCGGATGCAGGAGGTTTTCAAGATCTCCATGTCCGGCTGTGGAAAACTCCTTTTTGACATAATGCACCACATGGAACGGGAGCTTTTCGGGAAGTGCGAGAAGTTCCGGATTTTCGCTGTATTCCGATGAAAATTGCTTATGCATCAGATAGAACAGTCCCAGCAGCAGTGCCTCTGAACAGATTCTCTTCCGGTGTGCAAATGTCCCGAAAAGCTCGGATTTCGGGATGAAACCGCAGCCATACGGCAGAGTCCGAATGCTGTCATCCTGCCGGAGCATTTCGAGGAGGGTGTGCACCAGCTGTTCGGTTTTCGATTCATCCAGCATCTGTGCACAAACCTCTGCCATCTTCGCCAGATGCACCCGATGGGATGCAATATTGCCCATATTCCGTTCAAAATTCGTGAATGTCAGCTTCTCGTGCGGATACCCCTTTCCCTCACGCAGAAAGCGGTCGATCCGTCGGTTCATGCTTTTGTAGGCATCTGAAAGCATGGTGTTTTCGCAGAATTTTGCCAGAATACAGCGTTCGTGCGAACGCTCAACGCCGTCAGCATCGGTGCAGGTAAGCAGGAACTGCACCAGAATTTTACCGTTGCCGATCCTGCCGGTACCGGTCTTTTTTGCCTGTATGATGAGAAAAAGCAGTGTGCGGAGCGTAAGTTTCATGCGTGATCCACCTTCTTTGGATAAACTTCGTATTTTTCGGGATAAATCCGGCCCTCCGGCGTGTTAGAATGAAATTGACCAGAATTTTCTTTTATTGTACCACACCGCCCGATGGAAGTCAAGGCGTACAAAACGAAAAAAGCCCCCGATCCGGGAGCGTCCTGCGGCTCTGATTTGCCGCAGAAAGGGGTAATTTGCGAAAGGCTTGCTGATGATCGGGCTGTATTTTCCAAAAAGCACGATTATTCCGAATTTCCATATGTATATGCGTGATGGGTGCATTCATGTGTGGCATATGGCGTATTCGATGCTGTGGATGGGACGCTGGATCATCCGGTGTATTGTGATACTGGCGATCAGAATGTGGGGGTGTATATGCGGCAATTCTTTGAGATTTATGGTGAATAGAGAAGTGAGAAAGTACATATGTATAATCTGGGGAAATGTACCCCAGATTGGTAGAGCGGAGCGGCCTGCATATTTTATAAATGTATATGCAGTTTGTAATGAATGTACATTGGCGGCAGGGTGAATGCGATACAGATGCAATCACATCATTCGCTATCATAAATCTAAAATTTGTGGTACATATATGTAATAATGAGCAGGTTCAGTAGTTTGTGACCTGCTCATTAATCCGCTCGTGCAGGTGATTGTGACATTTGACGATTCGGTGAAGGATGCAGATACAGCCTGTGAGTATGTACAGAAAGCTGCTGCGTTTTATGAAGAGGATTATCACACGATTTACTGTGTCCATGAAAAGGATCATGACTGCCAAAACTACCATGGGCATATTCTGATGAATCCTGTCAATATTCATGATGGCAAGATGCTGAATACCAGCCACGACCAGATGGATGCGTTCCGCAGTCATGTTTCAGATATTACTGGTAATGAGAACCGACTGATTTACAAGCGGAGAGCGAAGAAATCCTGATAATCTTATGATTGTTGCTTGAAACCGAAGCGTATACATTGAATTCTACAGCCCGATCCCCCGATCTGGCTGTTTATTTTTGGGGGAGGAGCAATTATTTCTGATCTTTATATGTATATTATTTATGTGAGCCGCATTTGAAGGGAGAAGTCCATGCTACCAGTTGAGTACAATGGCAAGACGGATCCGGTACAGATTGCAATTCCGCACAAGGAGTTTGTCAAGCGGAACTTTTTGCAATATCTTTCGGGCTTTCAGCGTAACCCCGACTGCCCTGACAAGTATATCACAATGGCTTTTTGTCAGGAGCTGTTGGAGGGGGATGACACCAAATTTCTGACATTGCCCTCTCGTTCAGGCTGGGTAGAGTGCAGTGATAAGGCAACCTTCGCTTCCGATAAAATCGTCATCCCGCAGCTCAAAAGCTACTATGCAGCTGATATTTTAGAACGAAAACTGGCACACACGGAGCTGAAGTTCGCAGATGCTGCTGATCAACTGAAAAAGCATCTGCCGCAGTTCTGGCAGTACAAGTTGCTTCTTGCAATCAGGATCACGAGTCTGCTGCTGTTTTTCTATGCAGAAGCCGGACTGCAGCCGGATCATATGATTATCATCGAGCCGCAGAGCGAATCCGATGCAAAGGTTGGGATTGCACTTCTCAAAAACAAGAACTGCAGCAGTATCACTGTACGCTCAATTACTGATTGCAGGACTGCACTGCTGCATGAGCTGGATCTGATAAATGATGGAATTGCTGTCTTTCGTGACACATCCTATGCGGAGGAGCTGAAAAGGCGTTCTGTCGGGTTGGAGGTTCTGCTTCAGGATCTGGGCTGTAGAAATGGAAATGAAGAACTGTACTGCGAAGCTTATGGGTAGGAGCTGTCTATGTGAAAACTACCATGATTTGAATGCTGAATAAAATATAGCAAATTATGTGCTGTTCTACAATCATTCTACATCATTTTCGATATACTGTCAATAGCTTTTCAAAAACATCCGGACTCCGGACAGTTTGACCGTCCGTGGTCATACTGCCCCGAAGTCCGGCATAGGATGCAAAGAAAGGGGGAATCAAAATGAAAGAGAAGATCCATACCAAAAGTACATTCCGAACAACGGATCCGAAGCAGCTCAAAAAGGCGGTTACCGCAAAAGTGGAGAAGCTTGTGAACATCCAGATGAAAAAACAGACTGCGTGCAGTATGTAAATGCATCATAAAATAACAAGGAGGTGAGGTCAATGCCGAAGGTGGGCATCTACTGTCGTCTGTCCATAGAGGACAAGGGGAAAACAAAATGCGACGACAGCCAGAGTATCCAGAATCAGAAAGCCATGCTCCGGGAGTATTGCAAGGAGCGTAACTGGGAGATCTATGACATCTACTGCGACGATGGCTACAGCGGCATTGACCGCAGCCGTCCGGAATTCGGAAGATTACTGCATGATTGCGAAGCAGGGAAGATCGACATCGTACTCTGTAAGGACCAGTCACGTTTCTCCAGAGACATTGTTGTCATTGAGCAGTTCATCAACGACAAATTCCTCGAATGGGGCATCCGTTTCATCGGTGTTGCCGACAATGCGGATACGGACAGCGAAAGCTACAGCACAATGCGGCTTTTCACAAGTGCCTACAATGAAATGTATGTCAAGGACATCTCCTCCAAGATTCGCCGCACACTTGCCTATAAACGGGAGAACGGGCAGTTCATTGGTTCGTTTGCACCCTATGGATATAGTATCGATCCACAGGACAAGCATCATCTTGTGATCGATCCGGAAACCGCTCCGATCGTGCAGCAGATCTTTGCCATGTATACCGAGGGGAACGGCTACCGACGAATTGTGCAGACGCTGAATGCACAGGGCGTGGTCAGTCCTACCGAGTACAAACGGCAGAAGGGGTCGAATTATGTCAATGGTAATGCGGATGCCAGCAATGCGAAAGGACTCTGGACACAGTCAACGGTCGCAAGGATTCTTTCGAATGAAATGTATACCGGAACGCTCGTGCAGGGAAAATCGCATCACATCAGCTATAAAAATAAGAAACGCAAGAAGGTTGCACAGGAGGATTGGATTCGAATTCCGGATACGCATGAAGCAATCATAGACAGGGAGACATGGAACAGAACGCAGGAGCGTCTGCACAGCCATACCAGAGTCGGAAAGCGATCGCAGGAGCTGTCACCTCTTTCCGGAAAAGTGAAGTGTGCCGTATGCGGCAGACCCATGAAGCGGAATGTCTATTACAATAAAGCGAAAACGATCCGGTATTACGGCTTGCAGTGTGCCACTTATAAAACAGGTGCGATGAATTGCCCGAACACGAAGACGATCAGCGGGCTTACACTGGAGGAGAAAATCCTCGATGCACTCAATGAGATCATTGAACAATACTGCGAGTCCGAGGAAATCCAGCTGACGGACATCCGCAGAGAGCAGATCGCCGCTCTTGAAAAACGGCTTTCGGCACTTGAGCAGCAGCACAGCACTGCAAAACAACGCCTTGTTTCGATGTATAAGGATAAGCTGGACGGTGTGATCTCCGATGCGGATTTTGCGGTGTTTCGTGAAAGTCTTGATGCCGAGGAGCAGGCACTTGCAGCACAGATGTCGGACATCGGACAGCAGCTTGCGGAATGCCGCAGACGGCAGGAGAGTGCGGAAAGTCAGAAGACTTTGATTCAGAAATACACTCACTTTGAGCATCTTGACCGCAGCATTGCCGATGAATTCATTGATACAGTGGAGATCGGAATGGCGGATGAAAATGGCGAACGGGAGATACATATCCGATGGAAAATATAAAGGTACGCCCATGGATGGACGTACCTTTTTTATTTGAGAAATGCATCTATTTTCTTTCATGAATTGCCGAACAACCAGAATAATATCACAAAATACGCCTGTATTGTTGACATATTATATCAATTATGTTAAAATGTATGTATCGTATTTTTTTTGAATGGAGGCATTATATGAAATACACTGCACATATCCGTGAATCCGACCGGACAGAACAATCTGTAGAATCCCACTGCAGGCAAACTGCAATGTTGGCGGCACAATATGGAAAATCTGTCGGGCTTGAAAAAACAGCAGAGGTCGCCGGTTACCTGCATGACATCGGAAAACTGAGCAGCATCTTCAATGCGTACATTCATGAAGAAAACACCTGTAAACGGGGAGATATTGACCATAGTTTTGCAGGTGCAAAGTATCTGAAAGAACTGTCACAGGATTCGGAGGATGCCAGTCTGCGGAAAACCGTTTCTCTGATCGGCAGAGTCATTCTCGCCCACCATGGTCTGCATGACTGGATGAATGAGGAGCAGAAGGATACCTATCAGTTCCGTACGGAAAAGGATCCGTATTATTCTGAGATCCGGTCAAATTTCGAGGCATCGGAGCTGTCAGATGGGCTGGATCAGAAGCTTCCGGAAGCGGTTCACGAGGTAATGGCGATCAGGGCGGAGCTGAGAAAAATGGCTGGTAATTCCTCCGAACAATTTGCCTTTTATCTGGGAATGCTGGAACGGCTGCTGCAATCCATTCTGATTGATGCTGACCGAACGGATACAGCGGATTTCATGTCCGATACCCGGACAGAGATCTGCTTTGACACGGATCAGCTCTGGAAAGAGATGGATGACAAGTTAGAAGAGAAACTCCTTGCGTTTTCAGACAGAACGGATGCGATCTCCCGACAGCGGCAAAGCATTTCCGACCGCTGTGCTGCATTTGCTTCTCGGAATGTCCGCATCTGCAAGCTCATCGTTCCCACGGGCGGCGGAAAAACGCTGTCCTCGCTGCGGTTTGCGGTAAAGCATGCAAAAGAATATCAAAAGGAAAAAATCTTCTACATTGCACCGTTTATGTCGATCCTTGAACAGAACAGCGATGCAATCAGAGAAATTGCAGGGGAAGCGGCGTTTCTGGAACACCATTCCGATATGCTTGCTGAAATTGCGGATGATCGGGATATGCTGCACGCCTACGAACTTCGCACGGAAAAATGGGACAGCCCCGTGATTGCCACAACAATGGTGCAGTTTCTTAACGCATTGTTTTCCGGAAAAACCAGTGCCGTCCGCAGGATGCACCGGCTTTCTGAAGCGGTCATCATCATTGACGAGGTGCAGTCCATTCCGCTGAAATGCGTGTATCTGTTCAATCTTGCCATGAACTTCCTCTCGTGGGTATGCAAATGTACCATCGTACTTTGCTCTGCCACACAGCCGCCGTTTGAGGAATTAAACGAATTTCCGATGCTTCTTGATGAATGCTCCAGCATGACGGGGGAAACAGCGGAGGATTTTGCCGCATTCCGCCGTACAAAGCTGATCTATATGGAAAAGAAAGGCGGCTGGAGTTATGATGAAGCGGCGGCTTTCTGTTCTGAAAAATTTCTGGAACATGGAGATCTGCTTCTGATCGTCAATACAAAGGCTGCGGCGAAGGAGCTGTATCAGCGGCTGCGGAATACGGAAAATGCCAGCGTATTTCATCTGAGTACGAATATGTGTCCGGCTCATCGCCGGAAATGCATCAGCGATATGAAAGAGCAGCTCGAATCCCATAGCCCCGTGATCTGTGTTACAACACAGCTTATCGAAGCCGGTGTGGATATTTCCTTTGGGTGTGTTGTACGTTCCCTCGCCGGAATGGACAATGCAGTGCAGGCAGCAGGACGCTGCAACCGCCACGGAAAAAACGGAGCGATCTGTCCTGTGTATATGATGCACTTGTGGGAAGAAAAGCTTGGCAGTCTTGCTGAGATCAAAAATGCCGCCAATATTTCCCGTGAAATTGCCGATACAGCGGAGGATCTGGATGATGCAGAGCTTCTGGTGCAGTATTTCCGCAAGCTCTACAGAAGCGAGCACAGCAAGCTTCGATACCAGCTCCCCCATCATACGGATCGGGATCTGATCAATCTGCTGTCGCTGAATGCTGGATGGGTGGATAAAAAGAAGCATCCACATCTGAAATTCTGCGGACAGGCATTCAAAAAGGCAGGCAGGCTGTTCGAGGTGATCGACAGCAGAACATCCGCTGTGATCGTTCCCTATAATGAGGAGGCAAAAACATTGATTGCAGATCTCGGCAGTCTACAGGAGCCGGAACGCATCGTGGAGCTGCTCCGTAAGGCACAGAAGTATTTTGTCAATGTCTACGCCGGCACGGAGTACAAGCTGGAGCAGGAATCCGCCGTTTACGAGATGCAGTGCGGCAGGCATGAGGACTGTACAGTAAAAATTTTACGGGAGCATTTCTATGACAAGGATTTTGGTCTGACAACCGAGTGCGGATTGCATGAGGTATTGCTTTGGTAAGGAAAAGCCGCATGGTGCGTGTACACCATGCGGCAGCCCCTTGAAATAATCAAGACCTATTAATTTCAATCCACGCTCCCAAATGGAATAGGGTGCGACTCTCCTATTATACCACATCCGCAAAAATATAACAAGTGAAAAATATGAAATTCGAAAAAAGTACTTGACAACAAATTAAGTATGTGATATAATAAAGACGTATTAGAAATGAAAAGGAGGTAAACCTATGGACAAACCCAAACACCGCAACACTGTGGAATTTCAAGTCAGCGGCAGCTATGCCCTGTTCACCGACGTGCTCACCCGCACGGGCGGTGAACGATGCACCTATATGATCCCCACCTATGAGGCACTCAAAGGCATCCTGCAAAGTACCTATTGGAAGCCCACGTTGGTCTGGATCATTGACTCTGTGCGGATCATGAACCCCATCCGCACCGTGCGAAAAGGTATCCGCCCCATCAAGTACAGCGGCGGCAATGACCTTGCGTACTATACCTATCTGGAGGATGTCCGCTATCAGGTGAGGGCACATTTTGAGTGGAATCTGAACCGTCCGGAGCTGGAACACGACCGCTGCGAACACAAACACCACAACATCGCACGCCGCATGATCGAACGGGGCGGCAGACGGGATGTATTCCTCGGAACCCGTGAGTGCCAGGGCTATGTGGAACCCTGCGTATTCGGGGAGGGCGGGGGAGCCTATGACGGTACGGGGGAGATGCCCTACAGTTTGATGTACCATGGCATCACCTACGCCGATGAAGCGGAAAACCCCGAAGATATGGGACAAATGACCGTTCGTTTCTGGCATCCGGTCATGCGGGACGGCATCATTGACTTTCTGCCGCCGAAGGAATGCACCATCAAGCGGCATATCAAACCCATGGAAATTAAGCAATTCGGCAGCGAGCTGGGCAATTTCTCGGGACTGAGCGAACCGGAACTGGAACTACTTGCAGGAGGTGAGGATTGTGAGCTGGACGAATGAATTGTATCAGGTATATGAGAAGCAGTGCGGCAGGGAAACGCATGACGGCACAGTCCTGCTCCCCGTTTCCCACTCCACTGCCAATGCACAGATCGAGGTCACGCTCAGAGCGGACGGGACGTTTGTGGGTGCGGTGCAGCTGACGAAGGAGGAAGGAAAGAATACCATTATTCCTGTAACAGAAGACTCCGGTGCAAGAGCTAACGGAATTACTCCGATGCCGCTTGCGGATAAACTCGTCTACATTGCGGGAGACTATCCGAGATATGCGAATGGAAAGCGATCTGATAACAGCGAATATTTCACAGCCTATATCGAACAGCTTGAACGCTGGAAAAACAGCCCCCATTCCCATCCGTCCGTCAGGGCGGTCTATGACTACCTGTCACAAAAGACGCTGATGCAGGATCTGATTGACTGCCATGTGTTGCAGGTGAATGCAGAAACGGGGATGCTGGAAGAAAAGGCGAATATTGCAGGTATTGCACAGCAGGATGCATTTGTGAGATTCCGTGTGCATGGGGATACTTCCGAAACATGGCTCGACAAATCGCTTTATGACAGCTTCACCGTATGGAACAGTGAAGAAATGGCAGAGGTTGCTCTGTGCTATGCAACGGGGAAAGAGAAACCCGTCACTTATAAGCATCCGTCCAAAATCCGGAATACCGGTGATAAAGCGAAGCTGATCTCCTCCAATGATGAAAGCGGATTTACCTATCGTGGGCGATTTGCAGATAAAACAGAGGCGATCTCCGTCAGCTATGATTTCTCTCAGAAAATGCACAATGCTCTCCGCTGGCTGATCCAGCGACAGGGGATCCAGTTTGATACACTGACGCTTGTTGTCTGGACAAGTGCACTTGGAGAAGTACCCGATCTGCTCGGTGCAGGCTGCGATCCGGATGATGATGAGCATTTCGGAGAAGCGGAGGAAGCATATGATTCCGAAACGAAATACCGTGATTTCCTGCGGGAAAGAATTTTCAGAACAGAGGATTTCGACATCACCTCCAAGGTCATGCTCATGGGCGTGGATGCCGCAACGACCGGACGGCTTTCCATCTCCATCTATGAGGAACTGGAGCATTCACAGCTTCTGGAACAGCTGATGAAATGGCACACCGAAACCGCTGTGATGCGGTTTTATCCCAAACAGCATGTGAACCGCATCAATTCCTTTTCCGTGCGTGAGATCATCAACTGTGCCTATGGCATGGAGGGCGGAAAGGGTTATCTCGAAACAAAGCCCGAGATCATCAAGGAAAATGTACTGCGGCTTCTGCCGTGTATCACGCAGGGGAGAGCGATACCATCCGATCTTGTGCAGAATCTTGTGAAAAAGGCATCGAATCCGCTTGCCTATGAACACAGCTACAATCACCGCAATGTCATTGAAGCGGCTTGCGGTATGATACGGAAACAAAATATTGAAAAAAGAGGAGGCGTTCAGACTATGGCTTATGATCCCAATGAAACCGACCGCAGCTATCTGTTCGGCTGTCTGCTTGCCATTGCAGATGCCGCAGAATATGCGTCCTATGATGATGCAGATAAGGGCAAGCGTGTCACCAATGCAAAACGTTACTGGAGTATGTTTGCAAAGCGTCCGTCATCCACATGGAAGCTGATTGAAAATCAGCTCCGTGTCTACATGATCAAGCTTGGCGGAAAGAGTATCTATTTTGAAAAAATGCTCAATGAAGTGATGGGAAAACTTCCGCTGGAGGCGTTTTCCGATAACAGCCCCCTGACATCTGCCTATCTGCTGGGCTACCATCATTATAATGCTGTCATTTATCCAAATACAAAGAAAACTGAGGAGGAATAATTATGCTCGACCACAAAATTGATTTTTCGGTAATCATCACCGCCACCAATGCCAACCCCAACGGTGACCCCCTGAACGGCAACCGCCCCCGTGAAGCATTCAACGGCTGCGGCGAAATCTCCGATGTCTGTATCAAGAGAAAGATCCGTAACCGTTTACAGGATATGGGCGAGAAGATCTTTGTACAGTCGGATGACCGCTGCGACGATGGCTGCGACTCGCTCCATGCCCGTGTCAACCAGAATGAAAAGATCAAGGCGATCAGCAAGGGCAAGAATACCGACCGGAATGCCTTTGCAGCGGCAGCCTGTGAGGAATGGATCGACGTACGAAGCTTCGGACAGGTATTTGCATTCAAGGGTGATGCAGTTTCCGTTGGTGTCCGTGGACCTGTGAGCATTCAGCAGGCAGTGAGCGTATCCCCTGTGGACATCATCAGCATGCAGATCACAAAGAGCGTCAACGGTGAAAGCGGCAAGGAAAGCAAGGCATCCGATACCATGGGCATGAAGCATCGTGTCGCATTCGGTCTGTATGTAGTGCACGGCAGCATCAACTGCCAGCTCGCTGAAAAAACAGGCTTCTCCGCAGAGGATGCTGAGAAGATCAAGGAGGCACTCTGCACATTGTTTGAAAATGATGTATCTTCCGCAAGACCGGAGGGCAGTATGGAGGTCTGCCGTGTCTACTGGTGGGAACATGACTGCAAAACACCGAAGCACAGCTCCGCAAAGATCCACCGTGCACTGAAGATCAAGCTGAGGGACGGCGTTTCTGTACCGCAAAGCTTTGAGGATTATGAGATCACCCTGAACGAGATCGAAGGCGTTTCCCCTGAGATCATTGACCTGATGTGATGCGTCGGGAAGAGGACTATTTACTGCTCTCCGGACTTCAGCATTTTGCATTCTGCCGCAGACAGTGGGCACTGATTCACATTGAACAGCAATGGGCTGAAAATCTTCGTACCGCCGATGGAAGAATCATGCACGAACATGCTCATGACGGGGCGTTCCGCGAAAAACGCGGCGATGTCATCATCACACGGGCAATGCAGATCTCTTCAGCGGAACTGGGTATCAGCGGTGAATGCGATGTTGTGGAATTCCATAAAGATCCGGATGGCATTGCCATCCGGGGAATGGAGGGATCGTATACTGTCATTCCGGTGGAATATAAACGTGGACAGCCAAAAGAAAATGACTGCGACGCAGTGCAGCTCTGTGCACAGGCACTCTGCCTTGAAGAAATGCTCTGCTGCGAAATTGAAAAAGCCTATCTGTATTACGGCGAAACACGCAGAAGACAAGCGGTTGTACTCGATCAGCAGATCAGGGAGAAAACCATTTCCATGATTCAGGAAATGCATCAGCTCTACGATCGCCAGCACACCCCCAAGGTGAAACGAACCAAGGCGTGCAATGCCTGTTCGCTGAAGGATATCTGCTTGCCCGTACTGAACAAAAACCGGAGTGCTGCGGAATATCTCAGGAACATGCTGGAGGATGATGAAGCATGAAAAAGCTGCTCAATACACTGTATATCACAACACCGGACAGGTACCTTTCTCTTGACGGTGAGAATATTGTCCTTTCTGCCGAAAGAAAAGAAATCGGACGCATTCCGCTGCACAATCTTGAACGGATCATGGCATTCGGTTGTGCCGGTGCAAGTCCTGCACTGATGGGGAAATGTGTTGCGGAGAATCGGGAACTTGTCTTTTTGTCCCGAAGCGGAAGATTCCTTGCAAGGGTCGAAGGAGAGCTGAACGGCAATGTTTTGCTCCGGCGGAAACAGTACCGCACAGCGGATGACCCTGCGGAAAGTCTGGAGATCGCCAGAAACATGATCGCTGCAAAGCTCTATAACAGCCGCTGGATGTTGGAACGCACAGCGAGGGATCATTCCATGCGGATCGACACAGAACTGTTCAGGTGCAGATCCCTGTTTCTGAAAGAATCCATCAATGCCGTTTTCACAGCGGAAAGCCATGACAGCCTGAGAGGGATCGAGGGCGAAGCGGCAAGCATGTATTTTTCCGTGTTCAATGACATGATCCTCCAGCAGAAGGATGCGTTTCATTTTGCCGGACGTAACCGCAGACCGCCGCTTGACCGTGTAAATGTAATGCTCTCATTCGCCTATATGCTCTGTACAAGCATGTGTACATCTGCACTGGAGACGGTGGGGCTTGACCCCTATGTGGGCTTCCTCCATACCGACAGACCGGGAAGAAGGTCGCTTGCCCTCGATCTGCTTGAGGAATTCCGTGCACTGATGTGCGACCGTTTTGTGCTGACGATGATCAACAAACGTCTGATTGCACCGAATCATTTTACACTGCGGGAAGATGGTGCAGTGCTGCTGAATGATGAGGGAAGGCGAGCGTTTCTGACGGCGTGGCAGAATCGCAAGGATGATGAAATCCGGCATCCGTTTCTGGACGAAAAGGTACAATGGGGAATGCTTCCCTATGCACAGGCACTTCTGCTTGCAAGATACCTGCGTGGGGATCTTGACGCATACCCGCCGTTTTTATGGAAGTGAAAGATGTTTATACTGATAACCTATGATGTGAACACGACCGATGCCGCAGGTCAGAAGCGATTGCGGCGGATTGCAAAGCTGTGCATGAATTACGGCGTGAGAGTACAGAATTCTGTATTTGAATGTCAGGCAGATGCAGCACAGTGGCGTGTATTGAAACATGATCTGCTGAAAGAATATGATGAAAGCAAGGATTCACTCCGCTTTTATTATCTGAATGCGAATCAGCGTGCAAAGGCGGAGCATTTCGGTGCAAAGGAAACAGTGAAAGTAGATCAGCCCTTAATTTTTTAGTGCGAACCCCAAGCACACATAAAAAAGCAGGGAGATTCGCACCATATTTTCAGTACAAATTTGCAAAATTGCCGCTGTTCCCGGCGGGATAGAAACAGGGGAATTGTCAAAATTCACTAAATGCTTGTGTTTTGATATGTTTGTTCATTGGTGAATTTTGCTGTCACTCCCCACACGGGGAGTGTGGATTGAAATCTCCTCATTGCTGCTCTGTACGCCGTTGACAAGGGTCACTCCCCACACGGGGAGTGTGGATTGAAATACGCTGAAGCTCCTCACGATGAAAGCGGATGCAGGTCACTCCCCACACGGGGAGTGTGGATTGAAATGATATTCCTTTTCCTTTTGGGATTTTTACTTTGTGTCACTCCCCACACGGGGAGTGTGGATTGAAATACCAATCCACGCCGTTTCCGTGGACGGTGAATGCGTCACTCCCCACACGGGGAGTGTGGATTGAAATTGAATTTTCCAAAATCTCCAGACGCAGGGCGTTGTCACTCCCCACACGGGGAGTGTGGATTGAAATATACCCAGTGCGCCACGGGTCATATCCCCAGCGGGGTCACTCCCCACACGGGGAGTGTGGATTGAAATTCGTCATCTCCGTCACCAATGCAAAACGCTGCATCGTCACTCCCCACACGGGGAGTGTGGATTGAAATCGATGAAGTCAATCAGAGCAGTCACAATGTCAAGCGGCACTCCCCACACGGGGAGTGTGGATTGAAAGGACAATTCCTACCGCGTCCTGAATTGGGACGCAGTCACTCCCC
>JAFTQJ010000011.1 GCA_017462785.1 Oscillospiraceae bacterium
AAAAGGCGATTCTGCAGAGAATTTTAATATTCTTCGTCAGATTGTTATCAACATTCTGAAATTGGATTCTTCTTTCAAGGAGAGTATCCCTAACAAGCAGTTTCGCTGTCTTCTTGATTCAGATTATCTGGATCGTATCGTTGATCTCTGGATTTGTTCATAGTTTGTTTACTGGGGAAATTGCCGTGAAACTTATATTTTCAGGGCTTGACAAATCATTTCAGACCTGTTATAATAAATTAACCCAATGAGGGAGTAACGGGCGTAGCGGAATGGTTCCGGTACGCAGCAAGTCAACATACTGACCGTTCCGGTCTGGCTTGCTTTCATTCGTGAGACTCATGTGTAACTGAAAAAGCTATGCATGGAGTCCGTAGATATTCAGACATTTCCCCCAAGCATGGTTTTTGACTTTGCTTGGGGAATTTTTACGTTCGGAGGAAACAAAAATGGAATGGAATGCAATGTTTTTCTGCAACAGTATCCTGCTCGGTGCAGGACTTGCGATGGATGCTTTTTCGGTGTCACTTGCGAATGGTCTGAATGAGCCGCAGATGCGGACAGGCAAGATGTGCGGTGTGGCTGGGGTATTCGCCGGATTTCAGGCTCTCATGCCCATGATTGGGTGGGTCTGTGTACACACGATTGTACAGTATTTCACCGCTGTGCAGTCCCTCATCCCGTGGATCGCTCTGATATTGCTGCTGTTCATCGGCGGCAAAATGCTGATCGAGGGCATCCGCAGCAAGGACGAGGAGCAGGAACTGACCGGAAAGCTCGGGATCTCCGCACTGCTGGTACAGGGTGTAGCCACCTCGATCGATGCACTTTCTGTGGGCTTTACCATCTCGGATTATGACTTTGTAATGGCACTTGTCTGTTCCCTGCTGATTGCAGCGGTGACGTTCATCATCTGCATGTGCGGACTTGCCATTGGAAAGAAATTCGGCACCAAGCTCTCCGGAAAAGCGGCAATTCTGGGCGGTCTGATCCTCATTTTCATTGGTGCTGAGATCTTTATTACCGGCGTATTCTGATACCATACAGCATTACTGACGCTATGCAGTTTGTGATCCATCAAAAAAATCCTTGACAAATTGTATGGACTGTGGTATAATGTGTATATTGCCGGTGTGTCGGAATGGCAGACGAGACAGACTCAAAATCTGTTGTCCGCAAGGGCGTGTGGGTTCGAGTCCCACCACCGGCACCAGCACGGAGCCCGTGCTGGCAGACGCATTTTGGAATTTTTCTTTAGCTGAAAGCTTTCTTTTTTGCGGACTCATTTTTGCACCGCATGATTCCTTTGCCTGCGGCAAGCGGAATCAAGCTTTTGGAAGTACTGAAAGGCAGCCCGTGCTGGCAGACGAATTTGGGAATTATTCTTTAGCTGAAAATAGCCCGTGCTCGCAGACGTATACGAAAATTCTGGATTCCTCACGATTGTGGGGAATTTTTTATCAGGAGAGAAAGAGGAGGTATACATATGAATAAAAAGGACTTGGCAGAGCTGAAAAAGCATTTTGTACAGGACGATGATCTGATGACGGTGAAGAAGATCTCTTCGACATTCATCGACTCCGAAAAGGAAATGCGTTGTCATACCGTGCGTGGCTACCACGAAATTCCGGAGGAAGAGCTGTTCTGTCTGTACCAGTCACTTGCCAAGGTGCTGAAAGGAACGCTCGGCAAATCCCTGATCGAGTATGCATTTCCGAATGAGATGTATGAGGAGGATCAGAGCCAGAATCTGCTCTGGAAGCTGCTGGAAAACGGTCTGGAGGATGAGGAACAGCTGGAGAAGCTCCTGAAGCATATTTCCGGCAACATGCACTACGCCCTCCCCTATGCGGTGTTCATTGCGGAGTGCGTGTATACCGTATTTGAAAAGACCAAAAGCGGCGAGAGAAACAAGTTTGACAGCCATGACTACCGTTTCCTGATCGCTGCGGTATGTCCGGTGGAGTCCCGTGTGGACGGGCTGATCTATGATGAGGTGAACAACAGCATCATCCGCAAGACGGAGTTTGACCGTGTTGTGGCGGATGCTCCGACGGACGGTTTCCTGTTCCCGACCTTTACCGGCAGAGGACCGGACGTGAACCATGTGATGTACTACACCAAAAAGCCCAAGGATCCCAATGTTTCCTTTGTAGAGGAAGTGCTCGGCTGTCACTTCACGCTGTCCGCACAGGAGGAGAAAGAAACGTTCCGTGCTGTGCTGGACAAGGCTGTGGGCGAAGAGCTGAACCTGAATGTCATTGCAAGCGTGAACGAGAAAATTCAGGACTATGCCAAGACCTTCAAGGACGAGCCAGAGCCGCCGGTCGTGAGTGACATCATGATGCGTGATATTCTGCTGGATTCCGGTGTCACACAGGAGCGTGCAGAGGCAGCACAGCAGCTCTACAGGGAAACGGCGGACGGCAATTATTTTGCAGCCTCGAACCTGACCGATACCAAGACGACCCTCACCTCTTCCGGCGTGACGGTGAGCATCAGCGGCGATGCGACGGACAAGGTGACGACACGCATGATCGACGGCAGAAAGTTCCTGATGATCAGTCTGGACGATCCGGAGGTCACTGTGAACGGCTTTGAGCTGAAGATCCAGTAAAACAGATCCTGCAAACTCTGCCTCCGGAAATCCGTTTTCCGGAGGTTTTTTCTGCCTCACCGCACCCTGAATACAACAAAATAATTTTTTATAAATTCTGATGAAAAAAAGCTTGACAAAAGCTGTGAAATATGCTATAATGATATTTGTTGTGAGATATTAGCTCAGTCGGTAGAGCACACGCCTTTTAAGTGTGGGGTCGAGGGTTCGAGTCCCTCATATCTCACCAGCACAGTGTCCGTGCAGTATGGGCACATCTGGAAGCCTTCGGATCACGGAGGCTTCTTTTTTATTATGACCATTAGGAGGCTGAGGATGGAAAACAGCATGCAGATACAGCAGATTGCCTATATCCGGACGGATTTTCAGGAGAAGTTCGGGATTCCAAGGCAGAGCGGACGGGTGCCGTCCCTGATGGGAACGATCGTATTTCTGCCGGAATACCGGAAACCGGAGGCTCTCCGAGGGCTGGAGGGCTTCACACATCTCTGGCTGATCTTCGATTTTTCCAAGGCACATCGGGATACATGGTCGCCGACCGTGCGACCGCCCAGACTCGGGGGAAACAAGCGGATCGGGGTATTTGCGAGCCGTTCGCCCTTTCGCCCGAATCCCTTGGGGCTTTCCTGTGTGAAGCTTGTGGAGATCCGGCACACGCCCGATGAGGGGGATGTGCTGATCGTATCGGGGGCGGATCTGCTGGACGGAACACCGATCTACGACATCAAGCCCTACCTCCCCTTTGCGGACAGCCATCCGGAAGCAGTCGGGGGGTATGCGGATGCACAGCAGGGACACCATTTAGAGGTGGATTTTCCGGATCATCTGCTGGAAATGCTGCCGGAGGACAAGCGTCAGACAGCCATCGACTGCCTTGCGGAAGATCCCAGACCGTCCTATCAGGAAGATGCAGAGAGAATTTACAGTATGCAGTTTGCAGGCTTCGATGTACATTTCCGTGTGGAAAACGGGTGTGCGATCGTGACGGGAGTTGACAGGGTGTCAGCCCTGCAATGATGCTGGAACCAATCTGCATCCATGGCACATTCGCTGCCGCCTGCCGAAATGCAAAAGACAGCAGATCCCACAGAAGCCAGCCTTCTGTGGGATCTTTTCGTGATAGTGATTCGGGGAATCGGAACCGCTTACATACCCAGCACCAGCATCCGCTTCATCACTGCAAGGTCGAATCCGTCCAGTCTGCCATCCTCGGAAAGATCACCTGCCTGCGGGTTTACAAGGGCGGCATCGGGAACAGTGAGCAGCCATTTTTGCAGCATCACGGCATCTGCGACCGTCAGTGCACCGTCCGCATTGACATCACCACGGACTGTGGAAACCGTCAGCTCTTCCTTGATCAACGCAAGTAGGGAGTACTCCCCTGCTGCATCCTGTGACAGCTCCCAGATCATCACGCCGCCGCAGTCCTTGGCGAGAACACATTTCTCACGCATGGTGGATGCCCCGTTATAGGCAATGCCGTTGTAAACATCTGCATCGTAATTCGCCGGATCCGCTGCGACCAGCTCGGAAAAGGCAACGTAGGAACCCCAGTCCAGTGCACCGTCGGCGGTGTAGCCCCTGCCGTAAAACGGCACGCCCAGCACCAGCTTGTCCTTCGGGAGCTTCTTCTGCACATGGAAATATTGCAGTGAGGTCTGTGCAAACTCCATATCCGCATGGGAGCTTTCGCCTGCGTCGTTGTCATACGCCATGACATTGACAAAATCGAAAAGTGCAAAAGTTTCGGGCATGACATTTACCGCCACCCACTGAGCCGTTGCTGTGGAAAGCTCATAGCCACGCTCATCACAGAGCACTCTCAAGGATGCGACCCAATCCGCATAGTACTTCCAGATCTCATGGCTGGAACCCAGCTCAATGTCAAGGTCAATGCCGTCAAGCTGGTAGGTTTCGCAGTAGGTCATGATTTTCTCATTGAAGTCCGCCATTTCCTCCGGCGTGTCGAGGAGGGGCAGATAGCCGTCACAGCCGCCTCCGCCGCCGAGGGCTGCCATAACGCTGACACCGGAGCTGTGTGCCCTGCTGACGATGTTGTGCATTTCGCTGTCGGGGATCCAGCAGGATAAATTCCCCTCGGAATCCGGATTGCAGAATGCAATGTTCAGGTGGGTCAATGCCGAAAAATCAAGATTTCCATATGCCTGATATGCCCAGTCCGGCAGATAGCCCACTACTCGGGATTCATGCTGCACTGTGGTATCCTGTTCCGGTTCATCGGGCGTACTGCCCAGCAGCATGTCAATGGCGTATACTGTTACAGGGGTATCGGATGCCATGACGGATATGTAGTCAAGCTGCGAAAAATCCGTGCCGAATGCAGCGGACATGGCATCATAGGAATAATAGTACCAGTCCCCCTCCGCACCGTCCGGCAGTACCTGTGCCCATGCTTCGCCGCCGCTGTTCGAGGTCAGGACGAAATAGGGTGCTGTGTCCGTGTCACACTGCACTGCGATGGTGTTTCCTTCGGTGTACAGGCTTTTGTCCGCTGCCGGAATCGTGAGGGGGCATGTCCACGCCTCTGCGGATGCTTCGCCCGTGTAGAGGTTCACAGCCGTTCCGGCGGCATTCACCGGAGCTGTATGCAGCAGGAAAACCGCTGCAAGTATACCCGAAAACAGATTTCTGCATTTCATCATGAATTCCTCCTTTTTGTGCTGTGTGCCGGTTATTGTACCAGTGCTTCGAGATAGTCCACCGCCCATGCAAGCTCATAGTCCTCGTTCTCACAGAACATCCGCATTGCGGCATCGTAGTCAAACGGGATCCGCACCTCCACGGGATTGCGGCTGGTGCGTGTGTGGTCGGTGTCAATATTCGGGCTGCCGCTTTCATCCATGATCAGACCGACCGGATAGGAAACAGAAACGAGATTGTCGGAAAGCATGCACATACCGCCCGTTTCCTGATTGCAGCCATTGGGATCGGTAATGCCCATCAGCGTGACATTGGGAAGTCTGGAGAGATACAGGGAAGCACCGTCACCGGCACTTGCACAGTTGCAGTTTGTCAGTGCAGCGACCTGAAGGTCTGCAAATTCGCCGTCCCCGAGCACAAAATGTTCAGAAACGCAGATATACTCCCCATCCCTGCGGATGCCCAGTCCCTGTGCGAACCAGTCCTCCTCCGTCAGCAGGCTCACCAGTGCACAGCAGACCTCGTCCATACCGCCGACATTGTTCCGCAGGTCAACCACAAGGTACTCCATGCCCTGTGCTTTGAGGTCACGCAGCTTCTCACGGAACATCTCCCTTGCCCATGTATGATCCCCTTTGAGATATGCCAGAATATCCTGCAAATCGCTGTCCGTGGCTTCCATATTCAGCACCAGATAACCGCATCGATCGTCAAGCATGCGGATGCTGAAATTCTTCGCCAGAAATGCCTCAATGTCCTCATCCGTTGCAAGGACGGGCATCCGGGTGTATGCAAGCAGAGCTTCGGGGAATGTCCGGATCTCTCCGAGGTCGGAGAGCGTTACAATCCGTTCTTCGCCGGATGCATCCAGAAATGTCACATCGACCGTATCACCGCCCACGCCTGCAAGATACATCGCACCCATGCGGTCCGCATTGGCTTTCACGGGGAATCCCTGATCGGGCAGATCCTCCTGCAATGCCTGCTCAATGGGCTTGCCGTTCCAGTGTGTGATGACTGTGCCGTCCGTGATCCCGAGCTTCTGTACCTCCTCCAGCGTGCAGACAGCGATCACATCACCCTGATCGAGCTGCACCATGGAAAGTCCGTATTCACGCTGCCGGAGCTGGGAGGGGTATGCTTCGGTATCATAATTCGCTGCCACATAAATATGTCCGTCATGCAGCTCATTGCAGAACAGTTTTACCGCATCGCAGAATTTCGCAGGATCCTGCTCTTTCTCTGCTTCCTCCACAAGGGGCATGTATATTTCTTCAAGTGCCGCAAGGTCCTTTCCCTTCCAATCCCTGAGCACATAGGTTTCGTCCATTTTCTCCGCAAGTGCGTGGAAGGACTCCGTATAGCTCATGCGTGTGAAATTAAAGACATTCGGCGAGGTCGCACAGAAATAGAAGCCGGCAGCTGCGGAAACCACGCCCGTGAGGACGGAAACGACCCTGTACCCGATCTTCCGCTTGGCAAACGGGATCAGCAGAAGCGGCAGGAGAGCGATCACATACAGGAGGAGGAATACGCTGATCAGCATCGGCTCCCCCTGTACATAGAGCAGGAAATGGACGAGGGCAATCAGAAGCGGCAGCAGGCAGAGAAACCGCCATATCCTGATTTTTCCGACATTGTTCTTCCAGAAATGATGGAGGACCGCCAGCATCAGCATAACGAGCAGAATGACGACACACCAGATGATATGTGTGTGATTTGCCATATCAAAAACATGATACAGCGAGCCTAAAAATGTTTTCATAATGTTTCTCCTTTGCATTTGTGGTCGGATGATCCGATGAAATTGTACATTTTCTTATATTATACCATGCTTCGCCGCCATTTGCAATACAAAAGAGAATACAGATTGCAGCAGAAGCGGCGATCTGATGCTGATCCGCATAAAAAAGCCCCCCTGAAAACACAGCTTTCAGTCCCCCCCGAAAAAATATTTCAGGGCTGTTCTCTGCGGAACATGGAGATGCCATACAGTGACGGGAAGTATTGTTTTCAGCTCTGCACGATTGACTTTTTCATCCGGTTATGGTATTATTTTTACAGAATCCTGTTTACGGAAAATCTCCCAAGAATGTCAGTGCAATCCGTGACAGAAATATCATTGATAAAGGAATACAACAGCTCTTATGAAAAAGAAAACCAAAATCAAACTGATCATTCTTTCAGCACTCGTTCTGCTCAATCTCACAATGAATGCATTCGGAAATGCACTTCAGATCGAGCATTACAGCCTTGCTTCGGACAAGCTCACCGAGCCTGTATGCATCGTTTTTATTTCAGATCTGCATAACTGCACCTATGGCGGCAGCGATCAGTCCGGTATATGGGAAAAAATTCAGGCTGAGGAGCCTGATCTTGTCCTGTTCGGCGGTGATATGGTCGATCAGTACGGTGGGACAGCACATGCACTGCGGCTGATGGAAATGACAAAAGAAACCTATCCCTGTGCGTATACCTCCGGAAATCATGAGGTGGATCGTGAGGATACGGAGGAATTCTATGATGAAGTGGAAACCCTCGGCATTCCGGTGCTGCATGGAAACGAGATGGATGTAACGGTGAATGGTCAGGCTCTTCGCATCAGCGGTTTCATCCATGCGTATGAGAATCCTGATCAGTTTGAAAGCTGCTGTCAGTCGCTTGATGATGACAGATACAATGTCCTTCTTGTCCACCAGCCGGAGCAGTTTGAATCCACCATTGCGAAATGTACAAAACACGGCACCGAGGCTGACCTCGTGCTGTCCGGTCATGCACACGGCGGGCAGTGGCGTATCCCAAAGCTCCTTGAACACGGGCTGTTTGCACCCGATCAGGGAATATTTCCGGAATTTACCGGCGGTCAGCGTACGGAGGGCGGTACTGTGCAGATCACCAGCCGTGGTCTGGCGAAACCGTTCAGAATGCTGCTGATTCCGAGAATTTTCAACCGTCCGGAGCTGTCCGTGGTGGAAATACTGCCGAATGAGCCGACATAAGGAAAGCTGCGGTACAACGTGCCTTTCCAAAAAAAGAAAGCCCCCGATGACTCGGGAGCTTTCAAATACGTCTGACAGCACGAGCTTTGTCGTGGTAGGTGTCGTAGTACGAAAACAGCCGCCCCCAAAAACCCATTTTCCATTGGGCTTTGGGGGATCAGTATCACAAAATGTGAACAGGCTCTAAAACTCACAATCGCAATGACGCCTACGAAGCAAGCGTCATGCGGCGAGCCGCACTATTCCGCAAAAAAGAAAGCCTCTCTAAAAAGAGAAGCTTTCAGATGCGTCTAACGGTGCTGACGCTGTGTTGGCAATACGTGACGAAATTGATCACCGCCGAAAGCCACGATTCTACGAGGTTTTTCAAGTATTCCATTTCTTGGAGAGCTTATTTTTTTTTGCTCAACGGTAACGACTTCTGAACCCCCAACCTCAGTTGGTCTGGGGGCCTTTTTTTGCAATCAACCTGAATCCCTCACTTTCCTCAGCGAGGTATTCGTACAGATCCTCTGCCGAAGTCAGCAAATAGACTTCAATCTTGTTGCCCTTAGGAATCCCGAAGAAGTATTCACCATTTTCATCTCTCTCGTAGAGGTAATCACGGATCTCTCCGAAGCGATCGAAGGTGATTGCCGTGAGCATGGTAATCAGATCCTTCTGATAATCGCATCCCTCCATCAGCTCTTTGTCGAGTCACCATCATGCTTTCTGCACACGCTGTCCCTGTGAACCGCCGATCAGCTGTTTAACTTTCCGGCTATTTTCCTCGTCGCTGTTTCCGAACGCCAGTATTTTTCCGGAACAATCGACTCCAAGACATCCTGCAAGGTACACTCGTTTTCTCGACTGCGGGACGCCGAAGCCGGCACTGTCTGTTCCCG
>JAFTQJ010000087.1 GCA_017462785.1 Oscillospiraceae bacterium
ACATCATGCTGGTTCAGCACAACTGACACAATCTCACATCCGTTTGCCTGCATAGTTCCGCCTGATGTGGCAAGCTTTGTATAATAGGCACATTCATCCGGACCAATCACGACCATCACGGAATTCTGAATCTCCTTGATAGTCAGCATTGCACCCATCAAGGGGCAATGATAACCCGGAAACAGCGCATAGGACAGGGGCTTTACCTGCTTCATATTTGCGGTCTCACTCAGGTGCTTCATATTTTTCAGCATCTTTGATGCATCTAAACTCATAGTACCTCCTTTATGCCAACTGCTTGTAAGCAATCAGCGGTTTCGTTCTTCCCTTGATATGCATAATATCACATTCCACATTGTAAACATCCCGCATCATCTGCGGTGTGATGACTTCTTCGGGACTACCCTCACTGTATTTTCTGCCATCCTTGATGACAACGATATGATCGCTAACCTCGAGTGCCTGTGACAGATCATGCAGCACCATCACAACACCGATACCCGTTTCACGGTTGAGCTTCTTCACCAGCTGCATAGTCTCCAGCTGGTGGGAAATATCCAGATAGGTGGTCGGTTCATCCAGAAACAGGAGATCCGGCTTCTGGGCAAGCACGGTGGCGATCCAGACACGCTGACTCTCGCCGCCGGAGATCTCATAAATAGATTTATTGCGGAAATCCCATGTGCCAGTGACTTCCATTGCCCACCTGATGATCCTCTTATCCTCATCCCTCTGTCCTGATAACAGCTTCTGGTGGGGCATTCTGCCATAGCTCACAAGCTCCTTGACACGGAAATCGGAGGGGGCTGTGTGCAGCTGGGGCAGGACACCGATGGTACGGGAAAGCTCCTTCGGTTTCAGCGACAGAATATCCCTGCCGTCAAGCACCACACTTCCCTGCTGATAGCGAATCAGTCGGGTGATGGCTTTTAGCACGGTGGATTTGCCCGAACCATTCGGACCGATGATGGTGGTAATTTTATCCTGACAGATGTGGATGCTCATGTCATCCACAATGACCCTTTCACCATAGCCGATTTGTAAATTGCTTGCCTTAATTTCCATTGAACTTACCTCTCTTTCGGAGCATATACAGGAAGAACGGTCCACCGAATACGCTCATCATGATACCAACGGGAATTTCCGTTCCCGGCCAGATGCTTCTGCCAATCGTATCCGCAAGCAGTACCATGACACTTCCCATGAGGAGGGTTGTGGGCAGAAGGACCTTGTAATCCGAGCCTACCAGCATTCTTGCAATATGGGGCGCAACAAGTCCCACAAATCCGATCATGCCGACCTCGGAAACCGTTGCTGCCGCAAGGAATGCTGCCACCGCAGAAAGAGCAATTCTGCTCAGGTTTACACGCACGCCGAGATTCTTTGCCATCTCATCACCAAGCTGCAGGGCGTTGGCATTCTTGATGCAGAGGAATGCCAGCAGAAGCCCGATCGAACCATAGATCGTCACGATCTTCACATCCTGCCAGATCGCACCGGACAGGCTGCCGTTCATAAACGCAAGAACTCCTGACAGATTATTGCTGTTCTGCAATTGGAGAAAGCCGTTGTAGCCGCCGAGAACGGCATTGACTGCCACACCTGACAAAATGATCCGCACCGGATCCACGCCGTCACTCCATGCCATGAGATAGATCAGGACGCAGGCAAGTGCCGCACCACCAAATGCAAACAGCGGCAGGGCATTGGTCATATTCGGAAAGATCAGCAGAATGGTGATGGCTGCTGTACCCGCACCGGCAGAAACACCGATCGAGCCGGGATCGGCAAGGGGATTTTTCATCACTGCTTGCAGAAGCACGCCGGAAACGGACAGGCACGCACCCACCACGATCGCCACCAGTGCACGGGGAATACGCAGACTACGGACGATAGCGGTGGTCGTTTCAGGGGCTTTCCCAAGAAATACATCCAGCACCTCCGACAGCGGAATGCGGGAGCTTCCCACCGCAATGCTCACGAGGAACATCACAAGCAGAGCCGCAAGCAGGAACGCCCAGACAATGCCGACTTTCAGCAGACTGTTTCCGGCACGGTTTTTCTGTAATTTCGATTTTCCCATACTATTCACCCATGCAGGCTTCGATGTCAGCCATAAGGCTTGTCATATTGTCGATGACATTGATTCCTGTTGATGAAATGTACTTCACATCCAGACAGATGACTTTGTCGTTTTCCACAGCGGTCATGCAGTTCCAGTATTCGGGATTGCTCTCAAACGCCTTATCCATCAGCTCCTGCTGATACTCCGCTGAGCCAGAACCGACGGATACGATATAGTCAGGATCATAGGACAGTGTCTGTTCCAGATCAATCTGTGCAAGGGAGGAGGTTTCATTCTCATACACATTCGTAAAACCAATCATGTCCAGCATGGAACCGAGCGTACCCTCCTTTGTCTGGGCATAATGGGACTGGTAGCTGTTGGACTGGAGTACAAGCACACTCTTGCCTTCATACAGCTTCTGTGTTTCGGAAAGCTTGCCTTCCAGTTCATCAAAGCGTGACATGATGTCCTCGCCAGCAGCAATGCTTTCCTCCGTCATATCGAATGCGTCGATCAGCACCTCGGTCTGCATTTTGATGGATTCATAGGGAACCGTGTGTCCTGCGTAGACATAGTATACGGTCAGTCCAAGACTTTCGAGTGCTGCACCGGCAGTATCCTTTGCGGCGGATGCCAGAAATACAAGATCGGGTTCGAGAGCGAGAACGGATTCAAAATCGAAATCTCCGTCACTCATCACAGAGAACGAAACGGACTCCGCATTTGCTGTCAGTTCCTCCGGCCATACGATAACTGTGCTGACAGGTACGCCAACGAGATTTGCCCCCAGCTCATGCAGTGCAAGTACGGGAGCAGTGGACAGGCTGACAACCCGCTTCGGCATTTCGTCCATGACAACAGGCTCAGTAAAACCAAGTTCCTGCATATCCTCAGGATATTCCAGCACAAACTGCGTATCCGGCGTTTTTACGGATTCCGTCCGTGCTTCTGTTTCTGCTTCACTCTGGGATTCTGTTTCTGCTTCGGTTTCCGCCTGTGTTGTTGGTGCCTGAGTATCTGCTGCGGCATTTTCAGCAGTGCTGGTGCTCTCCTCCTGTGCAGAGCCGCATCCGGCAACGCCGCACATCATACCGAGCATAAGTGCGATGGCAATTATTTTTTTCATGTAATTATTCCTCCTCCGTATCCTGCGCAATAATCTTATCGGCAAGCTCCATATAGACGCTCTGCATCTGTGAATCTGTCAGAAACTCAAAGACCGTTCCGCCCTGATGTTCCGCCTCCTGGATTTCGGGAGATCGGGGAATATAGTGGAGCAGCTGTGTTCCGATCTCATCTACTGCCTTTTCAACGATTTCCATTTCATTTTCTATATTCTTCGCATTGAGGATCAGACCACGAAGCTTTGCATAGCCTCGCTTGCCGAAGCCCTTGATTGCCTGCGAAATATTATTTGCTGCATACAGTGCCATCATCTCACCGGAAGACACCACATACACATCCTTTGCGTATCCGCCTCTGATTGGCATTGCAAAGCCGCCGCAGACAACATCACCCAGTACGTCATAGATCACTATATCGGGCTGATAGGTTTCAAACGCTTTCAGCTCATCCAGCTTTTCAAATGCTGAGATGATGCCTCGTCCTGCACATCCCACACCGGGAGTCGGCCCGCCGGATTCCACGCAAAGCACACCGCCGTATCCCTCAAAGACAATATCCTGAAGCGTCAGATCTTCGCCCTTTGCCTTGATCTGTTCCAGTACAGTGGGGATACGCTTTCCTCCCATCAGATTTTTGGTCGAATCAGCCTTCGGATCACAGCCGACCTGCATGACCTTGTAGCCCTTATGTGCCAGTGCAGCGGACAGATTGGATGTGGTAGTCGATTTACCGATACCGCCCTTGCCGTAAATGGCAATTCTTCTCATAATACAACCTCCATTTTTCAGGAATACAGTAAACAAGGGCTCTGCAAAGAACCCCTGCATTGTTCCTATTCTTCCTGAACAGCTTATCTTTCGGACTTCTTCTTGTACAGAAGCACTGCTGTTCCGGCAGATACCAGCATTGCAATACCTGCTGCCAGCGGTACATTGTCGCCTGTCTGAGGGCTTGCTGTCGAACCGCCCGCATTTGTTACTGTACCATTGGAGGAAACCTTTACATTGGTGTATGCCTTCGTCCAGTCAACACTGAGCGTCGCTGCAAGCACGCTGCCGTCGGAGATCATTCTTGCGCTTTCGCCTCCGAACTGCGTACCGCCGATACAGAGTGCCAGATCATAGGTATTGCTTACCGCACTGATCGGGAAGGTCATGGAATTCACATAAGTATATGTGCCCTCTTCGGATGTACCGGTTGCAGTTGAATATTCCGCTGTACACCATGCTGAACCATTGTGATAGCCGATCTCGCCGCTGTTTTCCACATACGCAGAAGCTGTGCCATATGCCATCGCCACATCCACCATTTCATGGAAATAGAGCGTCACCTTCTTTGAACCGTCCGTGCCTACCGTCAGCACAGCACTCTTGAGAAGATCCGTACCGAAATCACAGCCGCCCATTGCAGACATCCAGCAGGACAGAGACGCAGTCAGCTGGTATGTGCCGGCATCCAGATCATCAAGGCTGGAAATGGAAATCAGCTTGCTTGCAGCTGCTGTTTCTGTTGTGCTTTCAGTGGTTTCCGCAGCAGCCACAGTCGTCGTTACTGTCGTCGTTGTAGTTTCTGCCGCAGTAGTTTCTGTCACTGTCGTTGTGGTTTCTGTAGGCTCTTCCGTATCAGATCCCCAATTCATGGTAAGGGTTGCCGTCATCTGCTCGCCTGAGGAAACCGCATTGGGCATATCGCCGCCGAACTGGTAATCGCTCATGAACAGCGCAAGATCATAGGTTTCTGTCTTTTCCGCTGCTGTAAAGGTCATGGTGTCCACATAGGTATAGCTTCCATCGGAGGAGGATGCTGTAGTATATTCCGCATCCACCCATGCACTGCCGTCATAGTATGCG
>JAFTQJ010000088.1 GCA_017462785.1 Oscillospiraceae bacterium
ATACCGATACCGATTGCAAGACAAAACTTTTTCCCTCCCGATCGTCATTTTACCGCTTTGACTGATGATGGCCATAATCTGATATTAAGAGTCGAACAGCAGAGCAACAAAGCATTAACGACACCGCTTAATAACTCTTTGTTGGGTGAATATTTCCGCAAACGACTTAATCTTCCGAACGGAAAAGCTATTACACGGGAAGATCTGGAAAAATACGGAAGAACAGATGTAGTCTTTGCGAGGATTGATGATGAGCTGTTCTATATGGATTTTTCTCCATTTAAAGCAAGGAGTGTCTATAATGGCGGATAATCACACAAAAGAAGTCCGCAGCATGAATATGTCACATATACGGAGTACAAATTCCAAACCGGAGGAAACTGTACGAAAGTACTTGTTTTCCAAAGGTCTGCGATACAGGAAGAATGTGCGGACTCTGCCTGGAAAGCCTGATATTGTACTGCCGAAGTACAAGACGGTTGTGTTTGTAAATGGCTGTTTTTGGCATAAGCATGACTGCGGAAGGTTCGTAATGCCGGCAAGCAATACGGAATATTGGTCTAAAAAGATCAGCGGCAATATTGAACGTGATAAAACCAACAGGCTTCAGCTTGAAGAATTAGGCTGGAGAGTGCTTGTGATTTGGGAGTGTCAGTTAAAGAGAAAGGTTGCCAATAAAAACTTGAAGGATTTATACGTTAGTATAATTAAATAATCATAATCTTAAGGAGGATTCTATGGCTAACACAGGAGATACATTCACAATTGTTCTGAAACGTCCTCATCTGGAGTGGGGCAGTTACCGATACACAAACTCAAGGGGCGTGGTATATGGTGAAGGATACATTCCTATTCCGGCATCTGATGCGTATCATATTGGTTTGTTAAATTCAAACGGAACAGGTGGGCGTGATGTACTTGGACAGAACATTTTTAATTGTAGGTCGGCTGACGGATTCTTTTTCGGTGAATTAAAGGCTCAAGGAAATCAAGCTGATGCTGCCTTTGCCAAGCAGTTTGCTGGTAATGATGATTTAAAAGCCATCGGAGACTGGTATTATGCTATAGGTGCAAACGTAGGTGACAGGATCAGGGTAAGATGGGTTAGTCCAACTGATATAATCATAGAGAAAATATAAAAAATGAGGTTGCTGTATGCCTAATGACACAGCAACCTCGTTTTATTCATTGATATTTGGTTCAATCCAATCGTATGATATACCAGCAAAGCATTTCAGAATAGCCTCAAAAATGATTTTGGCACCTCTGCACGGCACAGCCATACCAATTTGTTTTCTTACACTTTCCTTACTGCCCATGAACTCGTATTCATCTGGGAAGGTCTGAAGTCTTGCCCTTTCTCGGTTAGTTAATGCACGAGCTTCCTCCCAATGGTAGATGTGTGTACCGCCGCCGCCGCTGCCTGTTACAGTATAAGCAGGTTTTTCAGGATCGAGCCTTTTGTATATTTGGCTGATTTTTGCACCAGTGATATTAAGCTTCAGATGATCGGGAAGATCTGCGGTAAAAGCATTTTGTCCCGGAAGAATATGTGTAAGCCGCTCAACAACCTGAGGAGACTGCTTTGTTCTTTCATTATTTAAAGCATCTGCAGGAATTGGCGGAACTTCAATTGCAGTTCGACATGTGTTATCAATATTTTCATAAGGAGCAGTTGATGGAACACGATAAACAACGTCAAGATCATCTCTTATACCAACAATGATTATTCTATGCCGTGCCTGCGGAATACCATATTCTTCAAACTTGTAAAGATGAGGAACGACTGTATATCCCGCACCTTTCAGTTCGGCAATAATTTTTGTGAAGGCTTTTCCATCATTAGCATTTTTTAATCCGCCGACATTTTCTGCCAAAAACCACATCGGTCTAAAAAGTTTTAATGCTTTTACTCCATAGGAGTACAAGGGACCATAAACACCGTTCATTCCTTTCTGTTCTCCAACAACGCTGTAATCATTGCAGGGGAATCCAAAGGCAAGAGCATCAATGGGAGCAAGCTTTGACATATCAAACTTGCGAATATCTTCATGATATACTGTTTCAGGGTTATCAGGGCAAATATTGTGTCTGTAGGTATTGCAGGTGTCGGCATCATAATCATTTGCCCATTGATGAACGATGCGAAAATCAGGGTCACCTACATCTGCATTTGTTGCTCCCCAAGCTATACCGCCTGGCCCACAGAACAGCTCTCCTAATCTATAAATCATTGTCTTCACCTAATCCTTTCAGACTGCCATTTCGTCTGGCTATTAAAAAATCAATGTAAAGCTGAACAAGTTCTATCTCATTATCAGAAAGCTTATCCAGCCTTTTAATTCTGTGTGCAGGAGTGATGTCTGTTTCAGTTATGCATCCTGCTTCAAGCAGAAATTCAAAAGGATGTATTTCAAGAGAATTAGCGATTTTGCATAGATTTGTCCAATTTGGATTTTGTCTTGAACCATTCTCGATTTTATGCAGCTCGCTGCTGCTTATTCCGCACAGCGAAGCTAATTTTTTTAGAGAATAGCCTGCCAATTCTCTCTTTTGCTTTATATACACTCCTATCGCTTTCACAGCACTCACCTCATTGTAACATTATAGCATATTTGCTGCCATTTGTCAACACTTTTCTGTAATTTGCTGCCATTTGGAAACAAGAAAATGGGAAATACTGTAAACCAGCGTGCCATTGATTGTTCTCAACAACAAAAATTCGCATAATTCTGTACGCTCTGCCGCTATATCTTAATATACGTCCGAAACAAATTCTCTCTAAACCTCTCGCCATGCCCCAGCTCCTGCTGCACGACCTCCCAAGCCTTCCTCTCATCATGCAGGCGTTCCAATTCCTCTTGAAACCGCTCTGTAGCATATAGCTTCCTCACAGCATGTTCCGTGGTGTTGATGTACTTCCGATTCAGCCCTGTTTCCTCCATCGCACGGCGAATCGCCTTGTTGATGCTGTCGGGGAGAATACCTCCGCAGACATACGGACTTTTCTGCTTGACCGTATACTTCAGATCCCAAAAGAACTCCAAGTCCTTCTCACGTATCGGAACATCACGCTTTTTGCCGTTCTTCGTTCCCTCAACAGCATGAATACAGCCTTTTTCAAGGTCAATGTGATCGAACCGAAGGTGGCTCACCTCATTCACACGCAAGCCAACACGGGAGGTTATCTCAATTGCTCTGAGTGCATTCGGACTTTTGCTCTTTCCAAGCTCACATTTCAGCTTGTTCAAATCACCCTTCGACATAGCAAGGTTGCGGATCTGCGTTTTATCCATGCGCTCGGCAGGGCGGTGTCTGAGGTTGGTTGTCAGATCAAGCTCCAGATGGTACGTCCTGTTGAGCATCTTCTCCAGCTTGCCGACTCTCGAAACCATGTTATCATAAGTCTTGTTCCGCCAATCCTTCTCACGGGCTGTGATCCAGCCGTTGAAATGGTCAACCGTCAAGTCACGGACATACTTAATTTCGGGGTGAGCCTCTTTCATGTAGTTCACGAAATTTGTGATCGTGTCACGGAAAGCGTCAGCGGATTCATCGGAGTAAATGAAATTTTTCGTGTCGATGTTTGGGTTGTGCTTGTCAGCGTGTTTGCTCTGTCCCGTTTTCTTGGACTCGCTGACGGCGTAATTAAGTTGAGTCTTTAGGCTTCTCTGTTTCTTTGCCATGGGGATACCTCCTAACAAATGGAATGAATATGCTGTGTACTTTTACCCCGTACACATAGGGAAAAACAAAAGGCGTTACTGATGACAATGCTGGTGCATTTTCAGTAACGCCTTGATTTGTATTTGATTATCCTGTTTTCAGATTTGAAGATGATTTCCTGATCTGATCGCTTTTATTTTGGAACAGTATACCCTTGACTATTGTAACAAATGACTTTTTCATGTGACAAACCCTCAAAATCCGGAACCAACCGCCCTGTTATCCTCGTTTTTCGTGTGACAACTCGTGTGATTTTTTATGATTTTGGGGTGCAGATCTGCATTTTTGACTGCAAATCTGCGGTTTGAACTTTTCCCGTAAAATAAAGAAAACGGCTGAATTGCGTTGTTTCCGCTAATTCAACCGTTTTACCTATGGTCGAGGTGACAGGATTTGAACCTGCGGCCCCTACGTCCCGAACGTAGTGCTCTACCAAACTGAGCCACACCTCGAACGACCTTATATATTATACCACAAACCAACAGATTTGTAAAGAGGAAAATTAGATAAATTTCGATAAATATTTTTTGCTTTTTTGTTGACTTTATATTAAAAATATGCTATAATATAATGAATGCACCTTGTTCCTGCGAAAGCTTTTCTTTTTGTGCTGCACTTCTGTGTTTTACAGTGCTGGCACAGAACAGCCGCAGGGCAGGGAAAGGGCAGCGGCTTTGTGCCTGCTGTCATCCATACCAGTTCCTCCTTTGAGGAAACAAGCCCTGATACTGCGGTATCTCACAGATAAGAAAGGACTTATGATATGGCTCGTTACGACTACGCATCCGCCGGATGCCCCCTGATCAATGATCTGGCTGACCGCTGCTGTGCGGAATTCCCCATTGATCCCTCCCTCTACACCAAATACGATGTGAAACGTGGTCTGCGTGACCTCAACGGCAAGGGCGTGCTTGCCGGTCTGACACACATCGGCAATGTGGTAGCCTCCAAGACCGTGGACGGCGAGAGCGTTCCCTGTGAGGGCAAGCTCTATTACCGTGGCTACGATGTTGAGGATCTCGTTGCCGGATTCGTTGCGGATGACCGTCTCGGCTTTGAGGAAACCACCTACCTGCTTCTGTTCGGTCAGCTTCCGACCAAGGAGCAGCTCACTGAATTCAAAAAGCTCATGGCAGATCTTCGTTTCCTGCCGGCGGTATTCACCCGTGATGTCATCATGAAGGCTCCGAGCGACAACATGATGAACACGCTTGCAAAATGCGTGCTCACGCTGTATTCCTATGACAACAAGGCGAATGATATTTCCATTCCGAATGTCCTGCGTCAGTGCCTTTCCCTGATCAGCCTGTTTCCGCTGATCTCTGTTTACGGCTATCAGGCGTATAATTTCAAGGCGGGCGAGAGCCTGTTCATCCACCAGCCCAATCCGAATCTGTCACTTGCGGAGAACATCCTGCACATGCTGCGTCCGGACAGCCAGTTCACGCCCCTTGAGGCAAAGCTCCTTGACCTTGCACTGGTACTGCATGCGGAGCACGGCGGCGGCAACAACTCGACCTTTACAGTGCATGTGGTTTCCTCCTCCGGTACGGACACCTATTCCGCAATTGCAGCGGCTCTCGGCTCTCTGAAGGGTCCGAAGCACGGCGGTGCGAACATCAAGGTCGTGCAGATGTTTGATGATCTGATGGCAAATGTGAAGGACTGGGAGGACGAGGAAGAGCTGAAAACCTACCTCCGCAAGCTCCTGCACAAGGAGGCGTTCGACCATTCAGGTCTGATCTACGGCATGGGACATGCGGTGTATTCGATCTCCGACCCGAGAGCAAAGGTATTCAAGGGCTTTGTGCAGAAGCTTTCTGTTGAAAAGGGCAGGGAGAAGGAATTCGAGCTGTATGACCGTGTGGAGCGTCTGGCGGCACAGGTCATCGGTGAGGAACGCCGTATTTACAAGGGTGTATGTGCGAACGTGGACTTTTACAGCGGCTTTGTATACAGAATGCTGGGACTGCCGTCCGAGCTGTACACGCCTATTTTTGCGATTGCAAGAATTTCTGGCTGGTCTGCACACCGTATTGAAGAGCTGATCAACTCCAACAAGATCATCCGTCCGGCGTACAAGGCGATCGTGGACGAGCGTACATATACGGCACTCAATGAGCGTGGATAAGAAGCAGGTTTGCAGATTGCTGAAAACCGCAGCACTTGCATTGCTGATCATCTGCATATTTGCTCTGCCCTGTGTCATACAGGCAAGATGGGTCGATACAAATGCAGCGTATCAGAAGGAACTTGCGTGGAAGCTCGGCACGATGCCGCTGATGTATTATGAATGTGCCCTCCAGAAAAGGAGGGCACATTTATCAGAACCTGAAATACAAGAACGGATTGAACGACCCGTTCACAAGATACGCTGTCACTGCCAGCAGAAGCACTGCCAGCACCAGCGGTTCGAGGACAACAAACACCGGCTCCGCTTTCTGCCGGAGATGTGTGACTGCCATTTTCGGCAGCGGTGTTGCTCCGATGCAGGCAAGCACGAAGATCAGACCGAAGCTTTGCAGCTGGTATAGAGCCTCGGCAGAATACAGCGGCAGACCGCCAAGACCTGCCATGCCACGGAGGGTCGTCCATGCACTGCCCATATCCGGTGCACCGAAGATCACAAAGCTGATGACCGCCAGCAGGAGCACATAGAGATGACTGAGCACTTTTGTTTTTTGCAGATATTGCAGCAAAAACAGCTTCTCTGCCACGAGGAACACTGCGAAGTACAAGCCCCAGATGATGAAATTCCACGCCGCACCGTGCCAGAAGCCCGTCAGCAGCCATACCACGAGGATGTTGAAAAACCATCTTCCCTTGGAAACACGGTTGCCGCCCAGAGGGATGTAGACATAATCACGGAACCATGAGCCGAGGGACATGTGCCATCTACGCCAGAACTCCGTGACGCTCCTCGAAATATAGGGATAATTGAAATTCTCCATAAAATCGAAGCCGAGGATCTTTCCCAGACCGATCGCCATATCGCTGTAGCCGGAGAAGTCAAAATAGATCTGGAGGGAATACGCAAGGGCGTACATCCAGCAGAAGAGGACGGAACTGTCCTGTGTGCCCTGAAATTCGGCACAAAGCTCACCGAGGATATTGGCAATGAAGATTTTCTTCGACAGACCCAGCAGGAACCGCCGGATACCGAGTGCCGCTTTGGAGATGGAATGCGTCCGGCTGCCGAGCTGCTCCGCAACATCGGAATACCGCACGATGGGTCCTGCAATGAGCTGCGGAAAGAGTGCGACATAGGCGGCAAGGGTGATGGGATTTTTCTGTGCACCCACATTCCCACGGTATACATCGACTGTATAGCTGAGGATCTGGAACGTGTAGAAGCTGATGCCGATGGGGAGGGCAAGCTGCAAAAGCGGAATGGAAAGTCCGGTGGCAGCATTCACATTGGTAATGAAGAAGTCGGCATATTTGAAATAGCCCAATGCTCCGAGAAATACCGCCGCAGATCCCCAAAGGGCAAGCTTTGCCCCGAGTTTTCCACGGAATTTTTCAATGAGCAGACCTGCACCATAGCCGCAGAGGATGGTCAGCACCATGAGCACGACATATTTCGGCTCACCCCATGCATAGAACAAAAGGCTTGCAAGGAGGAGCACTGTATTTTTCAGGCATTTCGGCACCAGAAAATACAGCAGGAGCGTGCAGGGCAGGAACCAGTACAGAAACGTAATGCTGGAAAAGAGCATGGAATGCCTCCTTTCAAAGAATCCCCCGTCACAGGACGGGGGATTTCGTGTTTATCCCTCCAGAGAGGTCGGGCACATCACGAAGAACACCTTGTTGCCGGACTGACCGACAACGGTTTCCTCTGCTTCTACGCAGATATTCCATCTCATATCCGCATTGTCCTTGAGTGTCTGCATGAAAGCTTCACCATCGGTGCCGTCCTCCAGCTCGAACACATAGCCGATGAATGCAATGGAACCGATCATGGGAGCAAACATGGTGCCCTCCTTGAAGCCTGTGATCTCCGCATTGCCGAAGCCGTTGAGCAGACCCGGCTCGACCGGCATGGTAGCAGGTCCGAACAGGATCGCCGGATTCTTCATCAGCTCATCTGCGAGGATCTGGCAGGAGAGTGTGCCGTCCGCTGCCTTTGCCTCAAAATCAGCCAGCAGTGTCTGACCGAGGGTATCGCCGGCTGCTGCCGGAGCATCACCCTCACCGCCCTCGGTAGGTGTATCCTCCTGTACCGGAGCATCATCGCTCTGTGCAGGTGTATCGTCACTCTCTGCCGGAGCATCGGCTTCGGTATCGGCTTCTGTCGGTGCCTCTGTATCCGCTTCCGTTTCCTTTTCGGAATCTGCTTCAGAATCTGCCTCGGATGCTGCATCCGTGGGCTTTGCCTCAGTTGCAGCATCGGTTGCCTCCGGCTTTTCCGGAACGGAATCCTCTGTCTTGGTGGATACGCATGCAGTCATTGTGCCGCAGAGCATAGCGGCAGCAAGCATCATCAGTATTGCTTTTTTCATTTCAGTAATCTCCCTTGAATTGTATTTTTATTTCCCCATGTATAGCTTTTCCCGATTTCCCTTGTTTATGAATTTCTTGCCTTTACGATCATTGCACCGATGATGAATGCAAGGAAAATGCCGCAGACGAACAGCATTACCGCATTATCTTTCATACTCTGCCGGAATTTCTCCGGATTATCGGGGTTAATGTATAATGTGCGTGTTTTTCCCAGCAGCTTCCCTCTGGTGTTGGAATAGACAGCGGCATTCGACCGGATGATCCGCCCCTGATATTCGTATTCCCACACGGGTGCATAAACCGTTCCGCCGCTCGAAAAAATGGAATGGTAATCCACACACACCGCCTGCACAGGAACGCTGCAGGTCATGTGGTCGATGACGATACGATAAATGATCAATCCCACAATCGCCATGATAAAAGTCAGACCAAGCAGTAATGCTCCCCATGAGCCGATGCCGTTTTCATCCACACCCGTCCCATACTCTGCATCCATCAGCAGCAGCATACACTGATACATCAAAATTGTCACTCTCCTTCATTGCTTTCCTGTTTCATGACTGCATGTCTACCAATTTCCGATCATCCAGTCAAAAACCATTACCGGCACGGTCAGCACGATCACGCCAATGCCGCAGAGCATCATGATCACAGCATTGGACATGCCTTTGCGGTAAAAACGTTCCGGACGGTTCGGGTCGATCCGCAGGGTGCAGTGATCCCCGACCCTGTAATTGATCACACTGTTGCCGTTCTGATCCTGCCTGAAATAGGTTCTGCCGTTCCATTCATACCGCCAGACCGGAGAATTGCTATTCACCCTGCC
>JAFTQJ010000089.1 GCA_017462785.1 Oscillospiraceae bacterium
AAGGGGCGAAGCCCCTTGTCGCTCACCGCAGTGAGCGAAATCTCCTAATGCCGTCGCTTTTTTCAGGGGTGAATCTTTCAAACAGTCCGGTGGACTGTTTGAAAGAGAGGGGGAGTTTTTTGCAAAAAACTCCCCCTTACTTTTCGTTTTGCCTATCTTTCCTTTCTGCGAATGCAGAAACAAAATGAATTTTTCGACAAGCAGGATCCAGCCGGATTTCCGGCTGGATTTTTTGCACTGCAATGAATTTTTTTGCAGCACTTGACAATAATATGTAAAATGTGCTATAATTTTACCAGCATATTTTTACAAAAAAAGGAGTCTTTTTCATGAAAGTACATAAGATCTACAATCCTGAAATGGAGTGCATGGATATTGAAGCTCGCCGCAAGCTGCAGGGCGAGCGTCTGCGTGCGACTGTGGAGCATGTATACAACAATGTTCCCCTCTACCGTGAGCGTATGGATGCCAAGGGCGTGAAGCCCGAGGACATCAAGACCGTGGACGACATCCGTCTGCTGCCGTTCACCGAAAAGACCGACCTGCGTGATACCTTCCCCTTCGGTCTGTTCGCTGTTCCGAATGAGGAGATCGTCCGCATTCAGGGTTCCTCCGGTACGACCGGAAAGCCCATCGTTTCCGGCTATACCAAGGAGGACGTGGAGGTGTGGACGGAGATGGTTGCCCGTTCCATGACCGCTGTCGGTGCCGGCAAGGATGATGTGGTACAGGTCTGCTACGGCTACGGTCTGTTCACCGGCGGTCTGGGTGCACATCAGGGTGCCAACAAAGTCGGTGCAATGGTCATCCCCATGTCCAGCGGCAACACCCAGCGTCAGATCATGATGATGCGTGAACTCGGCTCCACTATCCTGTGCTGTACACCCTCCTATGCAACCTACCTCGGCGAAGCCATCCACGATATGGGCATCGACCCCTCCGAGCTGAAGCTCAAGGCAGGTCTGTTCGGTGCGGAGCCGTGGACACAGGAGATGCGTCTGAAGATCGAGGAGCTGCTCGGCATTGATGCATGCGACATCTACGGTCTGACCGAGATCGCAGGTCCCGGCGTTGCGTTTGAGTGTCTGGAGAAGAATGGTTCCCATGTCAACGAGGACCATGTGATCGCTGAGATCATCAACCCCGAAACCGGCGAACCGCTGCCCTACGGTGAGGCAGGCGAGCTGGTATTCACCACCATCACCAAGCGTGGCATGCCCATGCTCAGATACAGAACCCACGACATCTGCACCCTCAATCCTGAGAAATGTGCATGCGGCAGAACCACCGTCCGCATGGGCAGGATCACCGGCAGAACGGACGATATGATCATCATCCGTGGTGTCAATGTATTCCCGTCCCAGATCGAAACGGTTCTCGTCAGAATCGACGGCGTTGCACCGCATTATCTGCTGGTCGTTGACCGTGTGAACAATGCGGATACACTCGAAGTACAGGTGGAAATGACCGAGGAAGCATTCACCGACAGCCTTGCCAATATGCAGAAGCTCCAGAAGGAGATCGCTGCGGAGATCAAGTCCGTGGTCGGCGTGATGGCAAAGGTTACGATCTGTGCACCCAAGAGCCTGCCCAGATCCGAGGGCAAGGCAAAGCGTGTCATTGACAACAGAAAGCTGTAATCCCCCAATAATTGCGAACGCCGGTTTGCCTTGCAGATCGGCGTTTTTTTGTCGGAAAGGAATTTGACATGAGCGAACAAAGCATTCAGTTTTTCGGATTTCATGAGGAAAGCACCGTGGCAGACGTGCGGAAGGTGTTTTCCTTTCCGAATCCGCTGGCGGAGGCGATCTGCGGCAAAATACCGCAGATCATGGAAAATCCGGAGCTGCACAGCTTCGGCAAGCCCGATGTGATGACCTGTTTTTATGACATCCTCTTCCGGTCGGTGCTCGATGACAAGGGCTGTGCCTATTACCGCATGTGCATGGCACGGCATCTTCCCCAGCCGCCGGAGGATGCACCGGAGCCGCCGGAGCACGAAGAGCCTGCCGAATACCTCCTCTCCGCCGAGGGCTGGGAGGATTTCCGGACGAGCATTTTCCCCGTGTCCGAGAAAATGACGATCGGTGCACTGTATGCCGCATTTCCGGAGGCACTGAGGGAATTTGCAGAAAAATGGAAGGATCGCTGCAAGCGTGCATGGCTCATCAAGGAAATGCGGATCGGCAGGCTGTTCACGGAATCCATGCTCGATCCTGCGGAAATGCCGCTGGCTGCACCGCCGGATGATCCCATGCGGCTCGGTACGGCACTGCGGAGAAGAAAGCAGGTCATCCTCACAGGTGCATCCGGCACGGGAAAAAGCCATTATGCGAAGCAATTTGCATCCGATATGACCAAGGGAGCAGGGGAGCATGTTGTCTATATCCCGTGCAGCCGTTCCTGTAGTTATGCATCCCTTGCGGAGGGGCTGCATCCAGCCGTGATCGGATATCATGAACGAACGCCCATGATCGGGAATGTGCGGATGGAGGGCGAGCTGCTCCGGCTCTGCCGCCGTGCAGCGGATGCAGAAACGATGTACAGGGCATTGGATGTCCGCAATGCCCATGCAGAGGCACTGCTTGCGGACTGCCGGTATTACTGCATTGTGGACGGGCTTGATCTTGGCAGACTGCCGGAGGTGTTCGGCGGACTTCTGCACTGCATGGAGCATCGGGGAGAACGGGTACCCTCGGAATATGCCGGACTTCCGTTATTCCGGATGGAACAGCGGACGATCTACTACCCCGTCCCTGCCCCCGAGGGCACGGAGCCGGAGAATGAGGACGGCACGATCCTGATCTCCGAGGAAGTCCGGATCGCCGAGCCGCTTCCGGTGAATGAAAACCTGTTCGCAGAGAGCTTTTACATTCCGGAGAATGTGTTCATCATCGTGATTCCGGACAGCCCTGCCCCTGCCGGCGGGCGGTTCGATCCGTCGCTGTGCCGGCTTTTTGCATGGCGTGAGATCGGTGCGGAGGAGACCCTCCAGCACGGACTTGGTGCGGAGCCGGAGCTGACGGACAGGATCAATGCCCTGAACCGCTATATCGTCAAAGAGGGCGGGCGGTTCGGGCTGTATCGGGAGCACCAGCTGGGACAGGCATATTTCAGGGATTACGGCAATTATATTTCAGCAGAGCACTTTTTCCAGTCCTTCCTGCGTCCCATTCTCAGCGGCTATGTGCACGGTCAGTACGGTGCAGAAGAATTCATTCAGGATGCCAAAACTATATTTACAGCAGTACGGAGAGATTGAGTGTCCATGACTTTTGCAAGCCTTGACACCATCCCCCGAAATATGCTATAATTTGAGTATGCAAAATCCCAGATCCCCGTGAGAGGAAGCGTTGATATGAGCACAAAAGAAAATATGTCCGGCGGTATGGACTCCGGCATGCATGCCGGAATGAATACCGCACAGGTACTCAATGATCCCTATGCCGAGCGTACAGAAAAGGGCGTTCATCAGTTCGTCTGCCCGAACTGTGCCGCCGGACTTCAGTTTGACCCCAAAAAACAGGGCTTTACCTGTGAATACTGCATGAGCTTCTTTACCCCCGACGAATGCAGGGCAGCCAATGACAGAATCAAGAGCGATGCCGAGGAAGAAGCCCCGAAACGGACTGAATTCGAGGAAAATGCACAGCTTTACAGCTGCCCCTCCTGCGGTGCCGAGCTTGTGACCGACCAGAATACCTCTGCTACTGAATGCTACTACTGCCATAATCCCGTAGTGCTGCAGGGCAGACTTTCCGGCAATTTCCGCCCCTCCAAGGTCATTCCGTTCAAGATCGACCGTGCAGGTGCACACAATATCTTCAAAACATGGTGCAAACGCCGCTGGTTCCTGCCCAAGGAATTCACCTCCGAAAGCCAGCTGCTGCATATGCAGGGCGTATATGTGCCGTTCTGGGTCGCAGACTGCGACATCCACGGACAGATGCATGCCGCCTGCAAGAAGATACGCCGCTGGACCTCCGGCAGCTATGCCTATACCGAAACCAAGGAGTACGATGTGTTCCGTGATGCATCCATCCAGTTCCTCGGCATTCCTGCCGATGGTGCAAGCAAGATCGAGGATGAGCTGATGGAGGCGATCGAACCGTTCAATTATGATGATGCCGTGGATTTTGAAATGACCTATCTCAGCGGTTTTCTCTCCGATAAGTACGATGTGAACAAACAGCAGGTGTTCCCCCGTGTCCGCAACCGTGCAGTCAACGGCAGCGACCAGCTCCTGCGATCCTCCATGACCGGCTATAATTCCGTCCGTGTCACACGCTCGGATATGCATATTCTCGGTACAAAATGGCAGTACATGCTCCTGCCCGTCTGGTTCATGACCTACCAGTACAAGGGCAAGCAGTATGCCTTCGCCATCAACGGACAGACCGGCAAACAGGCAGGCACACCGCCCCTGAATACCGGAAAGCTCCTGCGTGTCTGTGCACTCATTGTCGCAGGCTGTACATTACTGGGCTTGATTGGAGGGCTGATCGCAGCATGAGAAATTTATGGTTCGCCCTTGTAACAGGGGCATTGCTCTGCTTCGGCGGTACACTCACCGCTTCGGCAGCGGGAAACGTCACACTCTTGGACAGTGCGGATGCACTCACCGACGAAGAATACGACATCTGCAAAGCCGGTCTGCTGCAGGCAGCCGGCTACACCGGCATGGATTTCGGTGTTACCATCGGTTCACCGGATCTGCCCGAGGGTGCCGCAGAGGAAACTGCAAGGATCCAGTTCGAGCAGGAATTCGGCGATACTGACGGCGTTTATGTCTTTCTCGATGCCCGTGAGGAAAATCCCCAGCATGCGATCTATGTCAATGGACTTGCAAAATTGTACTACACCGATACCGCCGACTGCCGCCTTAATGAGTTTTTCACGGATATGGAAAGCTTCCTGTCCCCCTCGGCGGATATGGCTGGTGCCATCGGGATGCTGACGGTCAACCTTGAGTATTTCTACAGTGTCGGCATGGCGGAGGATGTCTATGTCTATCTTCCGGAAACCGGTCTGTATTATTATTCCGAGGATGACAAGCTGCTCAATACGGATGCTCCCCCCGAGGATGCGGTGATTTCCACCGGAGATGCAGCTGTATCCATCGAAGTGCAGACCGAGCCGGAGCCGGAGCAGGATATGTCCGCCCTTCAGGGAACCGGAAATGCAGTGCTCTATGACGAAGCCGGCAGACTCAGCTCCACTGAATATGATGCATGCCTTGCATATTTGCAGGATGCCGCAGATGCCACCGGCATGAATGTTGCCATGGTGCTCGGCAAGGAACGCCGTTCGGAATATACCATCGAATCCCTTGCAGATGCAAGCTATGATGAGCTGTTCGGTCCGAATACGGACGGTCTGCTCTACTACATGGATCTCAGCGGTGCATCCGAGCCCTATGACTACATTTCCACCTGCGGTATGGGACAGATGTACTATACCAATGCAGATGACAACAACCGTATTGATGCCATTTTTGACGATGTGTTCCCCTTCCTCTATCCGGCAGGCAGTGAGGATATTGAGGGAGCAGTTGAGGAATTTGCCGAGCAGGTCGTCTATTACTATGAAGCAGGTGTGCCCAATCGGTACTATGTGTATGATGACGTATATGATGAATATTATTATGTGGAGGACGGCAAGCTCCAGACCTCCTATTCCAAACCCTATATCAGTATTGAAGCAGTGGTAACGATGGCATTCGGCGGACTGATCATTGGTTTCATTGCCGCACTCATCACCTTCTTTGCGGTGAAGGCACATTACAAGTTCAAGTCCGCACTCTCCCCGACCACCTATGTCAACCGCAGGAATCTGGTATTCCATCAGCAGTACGACCGGTTCATCCGTGAGTACACCACCAGAGTCAAGATCGAATCCTCTTCCGGCGGCGGCAGCAGAGGAGGCGGCGGCGGACACAGCTCCGGCGGTCACGGCGGCGGCGGCAGACACCGATAAGGGGGAGCTGTCATGAAGAAAGTACAGATTTTTACTGACGGTGCATGCAGCGGCAACCCCGGCCCCGGTGGATGGGGAACGATCCTCCGCTATGGCACGGCAGAAAAGGAGCTTTCCGGCGGTGCTCCGGATACCACCAACAACCGCATGGAATTATCCGCTGTCATTGCCGGCCTTGCGGCATTAAAGGAGCCGTGCGAGGTCACGCTCACCACTGACAGCAAGTATGTTGTGGACAGTGTGACAAAGGGCTGGGTCTACGGCTGGCAGAAAAAGGGCTGGATCAAATCGGACAAAAAGCCTGCATTGAATGTTGATCTCTGGGAAAAACTCCTGCCCCTCCTTGCCAAGCACAAGGTCAGCTTTGTCTGGGTCAAGGGTCATGCCGGTCATCCTGAAAATGAACGCTGTGACCAGCTTGCTGTTGAGGAAAGTATGAAATATCGTTAAAATCAGGGCTTCTGCACATCCATGCAGAAGCCCCCAGTCTGTCGAAAAACTTCAACAGGTTCAAAGGGCTTTGCCCTTTGGCGGGTGGAGGGTACGCAGTACCCTCCAAACATAGCCCCTCCCCTCGGGGAGGGGTTGGGGTGGGGGCAGTTACAGGATGCCTAACCCTGAGAAAAAGGACTTTTTTGACAAGCTGAGGGCTTCTGCACATCCATGCAGAAGCCCCTTTATCTTCAAGCAGAACAACCCCTGAGCGTGATGAAAAGGGCTGTTCTGCGGACATCTCCTGCTGTACCGCAGCCGATGCCACCCTTTTCCGGCAAAGGCTTTTTTCTGCTACTGATATTCTATGCAGTTTTTTCAGTTTTGCAACTGGGAATGTATGGGGATTTCTGTCCGCCCGTCCGGATGCAGTGCGAAAGCTTTGTGAAAATCTACTGAAAGGATTTGAAAAATTCACGGAAAGTGTTGCATTTTTACCTCTGATATGTTATAATAATGCTGTATAGTCTGCCATGCAGGTATTGAATAGGTGCTGCGGCACATATTCTGGTCATATACAAATCCGGCAGCCCCCGCTGCCAAATTGAGAGGAGAATCCATTATGTGTGGTATTGTAGGATATGTAGGTCACCGTGATTGTGCGGAGGTTCTGCTCAACGGTCTTTCCAAGCTGGAATACAGAGGCTATGACTCTGCCGGCATTGCTGTATTCGAGGATCAGAAGATCCGTGTAGCAAAGTCCAAGGGCAGATTGCAGGATCTGAGAAACAAGATGGAAACTGAGGGCAAGCCCTCGGGTATTGCCGGCATCGGTCATACCAGATGGGCGACCCACGGTGAACCGTCCGACCGTAATTCCCATCCCCACGGCGGCGGCAGCGTGACCCTCGTACATAACGGCATTATTGAGAATTACAAGCGTCTGAAGGAATTCCTGATTTCCAAGGGCAGAGTATTTGAGAGCGACACCGACACAGAGGTCGTTGCACAGCTGCTGGACTATTACTATCAGGGCAATCATGGCAATCCTATGGAGGCGATCGTAGAAACCATGCGTGAGCTGGAAGGCTCCTTTGCACTGGGCATCATTTTTGCTGATTTTCCGGACAGAGTATTTGCACTCCGCCGTGAAAGTCCGCTGATCATTGGTGTGGGTGAGGGCGAGAGCTTCATCGCCTCCGACGTGACTGCGATCCTCAAGTATACCAAGGACTATTATCTGCTTGAACATGACGAGATCGCAGTACTGTCCAAGAGTGGTATCAAGATGTATGATCTGCACTATCAGAGAATCGAAAAGGAACTCAAGACCGCTGACTGGGATGAGAGTGCAGCGGAGAAGTGCGGCTATGAGCACTTCATGCTCAAGGAGATCTATGAGCAGCCGACAGCCATCAAGACGACGATTATGCCGAGAATTACAGATGGTCTGCCGAATCTGGAGGAATGCGGCATTACGCCTGAATCCCTGCTGAAATTCAACAAGATCCACATTGTAGCCTGCGGTACAGCAATGCATGCCGGCATTGTGGGCAAGTATGTGATCGAAAAGCTGGCAAAGGTGCCGGTAAATGTCGATATTGCCTCCGAATTCCGTTACCGTGATCCGCTGGTGGGTGAGGGTGATCTGGTCATCATTATTTCCCAGTCCGGTGAAACGGCTGACAGCCTTGCAGCAATGCGTCTGGCAAAGAAGCTCGGTGCAAAGACCCTTGCGATCGTCAATGCAAAGGGCAGCTCCATTGCAAGAGAAGCTGACATGCTGATCTACACCCATGCAGGCCCTGAGATCGCAGTTGCATCCACCAAGGCATACATGGTACAGATCGCAGTGATGTACCTGTTCGCATTTGAGCTGGCACTGGCAAACAAGAGCATTGATGAAGATGAGTGCCGCCGTCTGACTGCACTTTTGCAGGAAACACCGCACGAGATCGAAAAGATCCTCGAAAACAAGGAGCGTACACAGTACATTGCCTCCTCTCTGATCACCGCAGACAGCCTGCTGTACATCGGCAGAGGTCTGGACTATGCACTGAGTCAGGAGGGTTCTCTGAAGCTGAAGGAGATCTCCTACATTCATTCCGAGTCCTATGCAGCCGGTGAGCTGAAGCACGGCACGATCTCCCTGATCACGGAGAACATGCCCGTCATTGCAGTGGCAACACAGAAGCGTCTGTTTGACAAGACCGTAAGCAACATCAAGGAGGTCAAGGCAAGAGGTGCGAAGGTGGTTCTGATCTGTGATGAGAAGTACGAGCCGGAGCAGGATGTAGCGGATTACAAGTTCGGTCTGCCGGAGTTTGATGATCTGCTCATGCCGATGCTGGCAGTGGTACCGCTGCAGCTGATCGCATATTATACAGCGGTTTACAAGGGTACTGACGTAGATAAGCCCAGAAATCTGGCAAAATCCGTAACCGTAGAATAAGCGGGGAGCCCCCGCCGGCAGACGCATTTGGCAGTTTTCCGGTGAGAAGGGCTGAGTGTTTTGCGGGCAAGTCTGCAAACCGCATGTTTCCTTTGCACTGCGGGGGAGCCCCCGCTGGCAGACGCATTTGGCAGTTTTCCGGTGAGAAGGGCTGAGTGTTTTGCGGGCGGGTCTGTGAACCGCATGTTTCCTTTGCACTGCGGGGGAGCCCCCGCCGGCAGACCGTTCGCTTTCGGAAAGTCGGGCAAAGATTGCCCCCACCCCCTGCCCCCTCCCCGAGGGGAGGGGGGAATTGAGCCGGTGCTTCGCACCGGCACCGACCAAGGGACAAGCCCCTTGGAACCCCATTTCGGGGCTTCGCCCCTTTCCCCCTTAGCGGTTCACGCTGCCAAGATAGTAAACTTTTGCCCCGCCAATGGCGGGGCAATGTAAAATTTGTAAAGAGGAAGAGGATCCTATGAAAATCGGAGCATCATTACTTGCAGCTGCAATGCTGCTGGCATTTGCACCGGTGACTGCTCATGCGGAAACAGAGGCAGTCACTGAGGAAACGCAGGATACAACAGAAAAATCCTCCAAGAAAACCACGGAGGATGGTTGGTTCAGCTATGGCTTTGACGAGGAGGGCAATGTCGAGATCTATGATTTCAACATGCACGGCTACCTCGGTGAGGTCGTTGTGCCGTCCGAGATCGAGGGCAAGCCCGTTGTATATCTGGGCAACGCCTGCTTTCTGGAGGCATTCAACCTGACCTCCGTTGTGATTCCGGCAAGCGTCGAGAGCATGGGTGAGAGCGTGTTCTTCGGCTGTTCTTCACTGGAAAAGATCACCGTGGAGGAGGGCAATCCCTACTACACTTCCACCGAGGACGGCATCCTGATGGGGGATGACGAAAAATTCCTCGTCTGCTATCCTGCCGGAAAGCCGGAGGAGAGCTACACCATTCCGGATACGGTGGACGAGATCGCAGCCGGCTGCTTTGCCTATGCAAAGAACCTGAAAACGGTCGAAATTCCGGACAGTGTGCTGTATGTGGACAACTGGTCGTTTGCATATTCCAAGATCGAGAGCATTGCCCTGCCGGACAGTGTGATCGAGGTGGACGATTATGCATTTGCCTACTGCGAGAACCTCAGTGATGTGGATCTCGGAAACGGCATCCAGTCCATTGCGAATGCAGGCTTTGCATTCTGTCCGTCCCTCAAAGAGATCACCATTCCCGAATCCCTTTCGTATGTGGGACAGTATGCCTTTGCAGCAACGGGCATGAAATCCGTGACGATTCCGGTAACGCTGGCAAATATTGACTACTGTGCATTCGGCTATAATGAGGATCTGCATGCCATCAATGACTTTGTGATCTATGGTGTTGCCGGCTCTGCGGCACAGATCTATGCAGAGGCTGTGGATGAGGATAATTCCTACATGAACGATTTCCCCTTCCTTGAAATTGAAGCGGAGGGAGCATCGGAAGCGGCTGATCCTGCCGATTCTGCGGCAGAGCAGAAGGAAACGGATTCCGCAGAGGATCCGGCAGCTCCTGCGGCAAAGGAAAACAACCCCCTGCCCATCATCCTCGGTGTCTGCGGCGGTATCATTGCGGTACTCGCAGCGGTGCTGATCGTTCTGCTGGTGAAGAAGCCGGCGGCAAAGAAAGAGGGCGGGGCAGAGCAGAAGAATGAGGATGAAGCATGAAACAGGCAATGAAATTTCTGGCAGCACTCTGCTGCGGTGCGGTTTGTGCGGCAATGCCGCTGACAGCTTCGGCGGATGACAATCTCTTCCCCGGCGGCTCCCAGTCCATGAACGGCACGACCCTTGACGGAAAATGGGAGTATCTGGACTACGGTGACGGCAGATTGTCCGTTACCTGCAAGGACAAGACCATTGTGAATGCCGAGGTGCCCGATCAGATCAACGGCAAGCCCGTTACCATGATCGATCAGGACTGCTTTCTGGACAACACCTCCCTTGAATCCGTTACACTGCCCAATACCATCACCCATATCAATGACTGGGCATTTTCCGGCTGTACTTCGCTCAAAAGCATCAGCCTTCCCAATGGTCTGACGACCATCGACTGGCAGGCATTCTACGGCTGCTCCTCCCTTGAGGAGATCACGATTCCTGCCTCCGTGGACACGATCGACAAATTCATCTTCGAGGGCTGCACCTCCATGAAAGCGGTGCATGTTTCCGACGGCAATGATTGTTACACGGATGATAACGGCGTACTCTTTGACCAGAATCTGACGACCCTCATTTTCTATCCGCCCTGCAAGTCGGACACGGCATACACTGTTCCGGGGTCATGCACAAAGATCGAGGACTGGGCTTTCATCGGCAACACCTACCTTGAAGCGGTGGATCTGATGAATGTTGCAGAGATCGGCGAGGATGCATTCTACCACTGCACCGCACTCAAAAGCATTGACATCCCTGACACAGTCACGGTGCTCAATCCCCGTACATTCGGCGGCTGCATGGCTCTGGAAAACGTTCAGCTTTCCTCCATGCTCGACGAAATCGGAGAGCACTGCTTCTACAACTGCCTTTCGCTGAAGGAGATCGCCATTCCCGGCAGAGTGGATACCATCGGCAATGGAGCATTCCTCAACTGTCCCGAGCTGAAATCCATCGCTCTGAATGACGCAGTTAAGACCATCGGGGAATATGCCCTCGGCTTCTGCGTGGATGCGGAAACCCAGAAATACATCCGCACACCCGATTTTGTGGTGGATACGGACGGTGACACGGCTGCCCATGAGTATTGTGCAGCGAACGACATCAAGAGCACCGGCGGTGTCACGCAGAGCAGCGTGTTCCTGACGGTCATGATCGTCATTGTGGTGCTGGTCGTTGCAGTGACCATTGCGATCATCATCATCCAGAAACAGATCCAGAAACGCTATGAACTTCGATAAAAGGGAGAATACTATGAAAAATTTCAAAAAACTGCTCTGCCTGCTTTCGGCGGCAATGATGATTCCGGCTGTACCGCTTCCGGCGGCGGCAGAAGAAGCCTATTCCTACACGGTGCTGAATGACGGCACTGTTTCCATTGTCTGCAATGACAAGAGCATCGTGGATGCCGTAATTCCGGCGGAAATTGACGGCTATACCGTTTCCGCCCTCGGCGAGGACTGCTTCAATGACTGTGAGGCTCTGAAAACGGTGACATTTCCCGACAGTGTGGTAAAGCTCAGTGACTATGCTTTCCACGGCTGTGAATCCATGACAACACTCACCATTCCTGCACAAATCTCAACGATCGGTTCCTTTGTTTTTGAGGGATGCACCACGCTGACGGAGATCCTCGTTGCAGACGGCAATGAGAACTATGTTTCCGTGGACGGCGTACTTTTTGGAAGTAATATGGACGTGCTCGTCCGCTATCCGGCGGCGAAATCAGCGGCAAAATACACGATTCCGGAAAGCTGCACAGTGATCTCTCCGTGGGCATTCACGGATTGCAGCGGTCTGCTGGAGCTGGATATGACAAGCGTCACAGCGATCGGTGCGGATGCGTTCTTCTGTGCGACTTCCCTTGAAAATGTGACACTTTCCGAGGGCATCACTGAGCTGATCGGCCCGAGCTTTGCTTACTGCACCAACCTCAAGAGCGTGACCCTCCCCTCCACACTGAAAACCATCGGTGACAAGTGCTTCTATGGCTGTGTGAGCCTTCAGAATGCACAGCTGCCGGACGGTCTGCTGTCCATCGGAGAAATGGCGTTCTATGGCTGTGTGCAGATCAAGGAAATGTCCGTGCCGGCTTCCGTGGAAACCATCGGGGAAATGGGCATCGGCTACAGCGTTGACCCCGATACCAATGAAAACACCGTCATTGACGGCTTCAAAATGAAAACCGTTTCCGGCAGTAAGGCTTCCTCCTACGCAAGACGCAACAAGATCGGTTATTCTGCAAAGATGACCGCAGGACTTGTAGTGCTCTGGATCGTGGTGATCCTTCTGGTGCTGGCAGCCGCAGCGGCTGGTTTCTTCTTCTACAAAAAGAAGCAGACGGAAGCACAGGCGGCTCTCGAAGAGGCTGCAAGAAAGCTTGCAGAGAAGAGAGCACGCAGACGTGAACGCAAAAACAGAAAATAACGGAGGACATACCATGCAGCTGAAACATTTTGCATCCGCACTGCTGTCAGCATGTATGCTGGCGGCGGCGGTTCCCGCAGTGCCGGCTTCGGCGGAAACTGCCGATTTTTCCTATACAGTGCTGGAGGACGGCAGCGTTTCCGTCTACTGCAATGATCCGGAGCTGACCGAAGTGCAGGTACCTGCATCCATCGACGGCTACAGCGTTTCTGCTCTGGCGGACAGCTGTTTTTCCCAGAATGCAGTGCTGACGGAGATCACCCTGCCCGATGGACTGAAAAGCATCGGAGATATGGCATTCTATGGCTGTGAGAGCCTTGCGGGGATCACCCTGCCCGAGGGTCTGGACACGATCGGCAGCAATGCCTTCACAGGCTGCTCCTCGATCACGGAATTCCACATTCCTGCGAGTGTGACGGAGATCGGAGCCTATGCCTTTGATACGACCGAGAACCTGACTGCATTTTCAGCTGCAGCGGACAATGCCGTTTATACTGTACAGGATGGCGTGCTTTTTGACAAGGAGATGTCCACACTCATCAAGTACCCCGAGGCACGGCAGGAAACTGCCTATACTGTGCCGGATACCTGCACGTCAATCATGGACTGGGCATTCATCGGCACGCAGAACCTTGAACAGATCGACCTGAACAATGTCACCGCCATCGGTGAGGATGCTTTCTATTACTGCATCAAACTGAAGTCCGTGACGATCCCCGAGGGCGTTACCGACCTGATCGGCGGCGTGTTCTGCTACTGTGTGGAGCTGGAGTCCGCTGTGCTCCCGTCCACGCTGAAAACCATCGGCGAGAACTGCTTTTACTCCTGCACGGCTCTCAAAGACATCACTTTGCCGGAGGGATTGGAGAAGATCGGAGCATATGCATTTTTCCACTGCACTTCACTCGATTCCCTGACCGTCCCGAAATCCGTCATTACCGTGACAAGCTGCTGTATGGGCTACTGCTACGATGAAGCCGCCGAGGGCACGGCGGTGCAGGAGGGCTTCACGCTCTATGTCACCAAAGGTTCACCGGCACATACCTATGCATCGAGCAACGGCATTGCATGGGAAAAGGCAGCGAATCCCTACATGCTGTACTACATCCTGATCGGTGCGGCGGCGGTCATCATCATCTGACTTGCTGCCGGAATTGCAGTTGTGCTCAGGAAAAGAAAGGAATGAAACCTATGCTCAATATCAGAAAACTCCTTGCCTCCCTCTGTGCCGGTGCAGTGCTCTGTGTGTCGGGTGCGATGCCCGTATATGCGGAAACCGCCGAAACACAGCCGGAAACCAAGCCGGAAACCTATGAGGACGGCATGTTCACCTTTGCCTATGTGGACGGCGGCGTGGAGCTGTATGCCTGCGATTCCTCCGCACTGGCTGTCAATATTCCGGAAACCACGGACGGCTACAAGATCGTTTCCATCGGTGCAAGTGCCTTTTACGGCTGTCAGAACCTCAAATCCGTTGTCCTGAGTGACAACATCCAAAAGATCGGCGAGGCGGCGTTCATGGGCTGCTCGAACCTCATTAAGATCAACGTTCCTGAGAGCGTGGAGGAGATCGGAAATTATGCATTTTACGGCTGTTCCTCTCTGGAGAGCATTGACCTGCCGGATAACCTGACCGCCATTCCGGAGGGTATGTTCTATAACTGCGAATACCTCCAGACGGTCGATATTCCCGAAAATGTGGAGTCCATCGGACTGGGTGCATTCTATAACTGTGCACTCCTGCCCACGCCCAAGCTCCCCGAAACGCTGACAACACTCGGCGATTATGCCTTTGCATTCTGCTATGCGATCGACAAGGTGGAGCTGCCGTCCTCTGTGACGACGCTCGGTGCAGCGGCATATTACGGCTGCATCAATATCACCGAATTCACTCTGCCCAGAGAAATGGAAAATATGGGCTATATGCCCTTCATGGGCTGTGTCAATCTGGCAGCTTATGATGTGGAGGAGGGCAATGCAAGCTATGTCGTGGAGGACGGTGTCCTCTACAACAACGAAAAGCAGGTGCTCTATGCCTATCCTGCCGGAAAGAAGGACGAGAGCTTTGTGATTCCAGAGGGTGTCACTGCCATTCAGGATGCAGCATTTTTCTCCGCTGTGAATCTCAAGGAGATCCAGTTCCCCTCCACACTGAAAACCGTGGGTGCAGGTGCATTTGAATACTGCGAGGGACTGACGGAGATCACACTGCCGCAGGGTGTGCAGGCGATCCATGACAATGCATTTGCGGACTGTACTGCACTGCATACGGTGCATCTTCCCAGCAGCCTGTCACAGATCGGCAATTATGCATTCTATGCATGTCCGAAGCTCCTGAGCGTCACACTGCCCGACCAGTTCGACAAGGAAACGCTCGGAAGCTACGCATTCGGCTATACTGACGGCAATGAGGTCGATGCGGACGGTCTGCCCATTCCGGTCGAGATCGAGGGCTTCAGGCTCAAGGGCGGCAAGGGCATTTCCGCAATGACGATCGCTCTGATCGTGCTCGGTGCGGCGGTGCTCGTGCTCATCATCTTCCTGCTGGTTCGTGTGATCCGCAAGACCCAGCTCACCGCTGAGGAAAAGCAGGAGATGCGTGAAACAGCCGAAGAGGAGGAGCTGAAGGAGGAGGACAAGGTCTATGTGAAGATCCTCGATTCCATGCAGCTCGATGCCCCCGAGGAGGATGAAACCGACTACGAAGCAACCATCGACCCTCCGGAAGATACCGTGGATGATGATGATGACTGATACGAAAACTCAGTCTGTCGAAAAACCACTCTTTTGAAGCCGAAGGCAGGGACAAAAGTTTTTGATCGACCTTTTTTCAAAAAGGTCGTGGGGTCAAGGGGCGAAGCCCCTTGTCGCTCACCGCAGTGAGCGAAATCTCCGAATGCCGTCGCTTTTTTCAGGGGTGAATCTTTCAAACAGTCCGGTGGACTGTTTGAAAGAGAG
>JAFTQJ010000012.1 GCA_017462785.1 Oscillospiraceae bacterium
AAGGTGCCCTCGGTCTTGTGAAGAAGGAAACCGGCATTCAGGCGATCTACGGACCGAAGGCGGACGTGCTCAAATCCGATATCAACGATATTCTGTAAGGTGAATTATGAAACTACTCACACTCAATACCCACAGCCTTGTTGAAGAATACTATTACGAAAAACTGCAAACTTTCGTGCAGGCGGTATCGGAGGAACAGCCCGATGTGATCGCATTACAGGAAGTGAATCAGACCATTGCAGAAATGCCCGTCAAAACTGCACAGGGATATATTCCCTGTGCACAGGGCATTGCTATCCGACAGGATAACCATGTATACCATGTGGCAGAGATGCTGGAAAATCGCGGTGTCCGCTATTTCTGGACATGGCTGCCACTGAAAAAAGGCTACGGCAAATACGATGAGGGTATTGCCCTCATGAGCCGCAGTCCTATCATCGAAACAAAAATCGTGCAGACAAGTGCGATTGATGATTACAACAACTGGAAAACCCGCAAAATTCTTGGCATCCGTACAGAAGCCGCACCCGAAGAATGGTTCTTCAGCGTGCATTATGGCTGGTGGAATGATCCGGATGAACCGTTTCAGGGACAATGGCAGAGGACGCAGGCAGAGATGGAAAAATATTCGCATGTCTGGCTGATGGGCGATTTCAACAGTCCAGCTGAGGTTCGTGGCGAGGGATACGATATGATACGCAACGACGGCTGGCATGACAGCTATCTGCTTGCAAAAGAAAAAGATAACGGCATTACCGTCGGCAAAGTCATTGACGGCTGGAAGGATAAAACTACAAGCACGGACGGTATGCGTATTGATCAGATCTGGTGCAGCGAAAAGCGTAAGATTATCTCATCAGAAGTCATCTTCAATGGAAAGAATCGAAGCATTGTATCCGATCATTATGGCGTGATCGTAAACTATGAAAGGAGTAAGGGAATATGAAACGAAGTGCAGGCATCCTGCTGCCGATTTCTTCCCTGCCGTCAAAATACGGCATCGGATGTTTTGACAAGGCGGCATATGCATTTGTAGATTTTCTTAAGGATGCAGGGCAAACCTGCTGGCAGATACTGCCTTTAGGGCAAACAAGCTACGGAGATTCCCCTTACCAGAGTTTCTCGACCTTTGCCGGAAATCCCTATTTTATCAGCCTTGACGCATTGTGTGATGAACAGCTGCTCACAAAGGAAGAATGTGAAGCGGTGGCACTTCCCGACACGGATTACATTGACTACAGCAGACTTTATGAAACCCGCTATTCGCTCCTGCGAAAAGCATACAGCAGAATGGAAAATGACAATGCGGTTTCGGAATTTACCGCATCACAGCCGTGGCTGGAAGACTATGCACTGTTTATGGCATTAAAAGATCATTTCGGCGGTGTATCGTGGGATAACTGGACGGAGGACATACGACTGCGAAAAGAGGAAGCACTGAAGCATTGGAAGGAAAGACTTGCGAAGGAAATCGGATTCTACCAATTCCTGCAATACCAGTTCTTCCGTCAGTGGAACAATCTGAAAGCCTATGCAAATGCAAACGGTATCAGGATTATAGGAGATATTCCGATCTACGTTGCCTTTGACAGTGCAGATGCGTGGGCAAATCCTGAGCTCTTTCAGTTAGATGAAATAGGACTGCCTAAAGCTGTGGCAGGATGTCCGCCGGATGGTTTTGCAGCAGAAGGACAGCTCTGGGGCAATCCTCTGTATGACTGGGAATATCACAAGGAAACCGGCTTCAAATGGTGGATTGAACGCCTGCGTCAGTGCTTTGCGATGTATGATGTGGTCAGAATTGACCATTTCCGTGGCTTTGACGAATATTATGCGATTCCCTACGGTGACAAAACAGCAAAGAATGGACACTGGGAACAAGGTCCGGGCATGGAACTGTTCCATGCAGTTGAAGCGGCACTCGGAAAGCGTGAAGTCATTGCAGAAGATCTCGGATTTATGACGGACAGCGTACGTCAGCTTGTCAAGGACAGTGGATTCCCTAATATGAAGGTACTGGAATTCGCCTTTGACAGTCGTGATACCGGCAGCCGTAATGATTATCTTCCGCATAACTACAATGAAAACTGCGTTGCCTATACCGGAACGCACGACAACCAGACCATTACCGCATGG
>JAFTQJ010000090.1 GCA_017462785.1 Oscillospiraceae bacterium
ACGGCTCATTTTGGTGGGCCTTTATTTTTTGCCTGTTTTGGCTTGAAGAACGGGCAGTTATATGGTATAATGATGATAGTACTTACAGTACTATCATCAAATCAAATTTAATCGAGGTGAGAATCAATGGAGTGGATCATAGTTACAATTATCGTAGTTCTTGCGGCAGCCATTGCTTGCGTTTTATGGGCAATACAGCTTGCGAAGCATACATTTCAATGCAAATCCTGCTCAAAGGAATTCACACCTAACTGGAAAAGACTCCTTTTTGCGATGCATTCTGATGATTGTTATGAGATAAAATGTCCGTTTTGCGGAAACAAGGGATGTATTGAAAAAGATCCCAAAGAATCTTAGTAGTAAAACACCCCGATTTCTACTACTATTTTACTACTAACGGCGTCCGCAATTTGCAAAATCTTGCCCCGTTTTGTCGTTTTCACCCCATTCTGGCAAATTGGTAGTAAGAAAAAATTATGCCGATAAGCCTTGCAAAACAGGGCAAAATCGGGTAAATCAGAGAGGAAAATGCGTATGTATCGTATCATGTTCGTCTGCCACGGCAATATCTGCCGTTCCCCTATGGCAGAATTTATTATGAAAAAACTGGTAAAAGAAGCGGGCTTGCAGGATGAATTCCGCATTGCGTCCTCCGCCACAAGCACGGAGGAGATCTGGAACGGGCAGGGGAACCCCGTCTATCCGCCGGCGAGGAGGGAACTGCTCAGGCACGGCATTTCCTGCGACGGCAAGCATGCTGTGCAGGTGCAGAAAAGCGACTATGACAAATACGACCTCTTTCTCGTGATGGACAGCAATAATCTGCGAAATATCAACAGAATTTTTAAATCGGATCCGGAAAACAAGGTGCATAAGCTCCTCACGTTTGCCGGCAGGAACGACGATGTTGCAGATCCTTGGTACAGCGATCGCTTCGACATTGCCTATCAGGACATTTACGAGGGCTGCGAGGCACTGCTTGCTCACCTGACAAAGGAGTGATTATGGCAAATTTGATCGCAATTACGGACTTTTCTGCACCGGAGCTGGATGCCTATGCAAGACTCTCCGAGGTACAGCTTCGCCGGTTCTATGAGCCGGACACGGGGCTGTTCATTGCTGAAAGCCCCAAGGTCATCGAACGGGCACTCAACGCCGGCTATGAGCCGGTTTCCATGCTGGTCGAGGAAAAGCATGTCACCGGAGAAGCAAAGGAGCTCGTTGCACGGGTCGGGGAGATTCCGGTCCATGTGTCACAGCCGGAGGTGCTCACAAAACTTACCGGCTTCCAGCTCACAAGAGGTGCACTCTGCCTCATGCGGCGGCGGCATCTGCCGTCCTTGGAGGAGATCTGTGCAGGGGCGAGCCGCATCGCAGTGCTGGAAAATGTCGTGAATCCGACCAATGTCGGAGCGATTTTCCGTTCTGCGGCGGCACTTTACATGGACGCTGTTGTGCTGACCTCGCCGTGCAGCGACCCCCTCTACCGCCGTGCGGCAAGGGTGAGCATGGGCACAGTTTTTCAGGTGCCGTGGACATACTGTGACAGCCGCACGGTACCCGTTGCCCGATTGCAGGAGATGGGCTTCAAAACAGCGGCAATGGCTCTCTGTTCCGATTCCGTGAATATTGATGACCCGAACCTCATGGCGGAGGAAAAGCTGGCGGTCATCCTCGGCACGGAAGGGGAGGGGCTTGCGGAGGAAACCATAGCGGCATGCGATTATAAAGTATGCATCCCCATGTCCCATGGCGTGGATTCCCTGAACGTCGCCGCCGCAAGTGCCATTGCCTTCTGGCAGGTGCGGAAGCAGCAGGGGAGTATGGGATAATTGAAGAATTTTCAGGCTTCCGCATAAAATGCAACAAAATTCATACATTATGTCATTGCAATTTTTGAAAAAATGCGGTAGAATAGAATTACCAACTGGTAATGTAATCAAAGCAAAAGAAACACGCAGCGGAAATGCAAATCAAATTTCAATCCGGCATGACTGCTGCAACGCCCCACCTGTGGGATGCCGGTCAGAACGCACCCACAGTACAATCCGGCAGCAATTTGCAGATCGGCACGATCAGGCGGCTTGGTTCTGAAAACAGCCGCAGTGCACCATAGGGCAGCATGGTTTTCTGCAAACGGACTGCACATAAGAATCCGTCCTCACAAGCCGCTGCGGCGGACGAGTGCCGCACTCCTTGTGAAGACAGCTTCTGTAAAACGCAGCACCTCCGCCAAAAAGCGGAGGTGCTGTTTTTTATGGAGCATCTCTAAAATTACTATGATAACGGAGGAATCACAGATGTTCAGAGAACTGGCAAGAAAGAAACAGGAGCTTCCCAAAGAGGTCTGCATCCGCATCCTGCAAACGGAAACGAGGGGCATTCTGTCCGTGCACGGGGAGAACGGCTACCCCTACGGCATGCCGATGAACCATTGGTTCGATCCCGAGGATGGTGCGGTGTACTTCCATTGCGGCAGGTCGGGTCACAGACTTGATGCACTGCAAAAGGATGCACGGGTGTCCTACTGTGTCTGCGATCGTGGCGTGCGGGAAGAAGGGGAGTGGGCGTGGCATGTGAGCAGCGTCATTCTTTTCGGAGAGATCACGGTCATTGACGATCAGAAACTGGTCAGAGAGATCACCGCAAAACTCAGCCGGAAATTTACGCAGGATGAAGCATACATCCGTCAGGAGATCGAGAGCTATGCCGCAGGCACGCTCCTGCTCCGGCTCGATCCGGTGCATATGTGCGGAAAGCTTGTAAAGGAAGCTTGATGGGATCAGGCTCTATTCCTTTCTGTATTTCCCCGGTGTCACGCCGTATTTTTTCTTGAACGAGCGTGTAAAATAGGAGAGATTTTCAAATCCCGACTGCATGGCAGCATCCAGAACCGTCCCATCCCCTGAGAGCAGCAGCTTTGCGGCGATCTCCAGACGGTAGTCATTGAGGAACTGAATGAACCCCGTCCCCATGGTTTCCTTGAAAAACCGCATAAAATAGGACTTGCTGTAATAGCATTGTGCGGCGATCTCTTCGATGGTGATCGGTTCCTGATAATGCTCCTCCACATAGGAGAGTACGGTTTTGACCTTGTCCAGCGATTTTCTGTCCGTTTTGGGGACGGGCAGCTGACTGCATTCCGAGAGAAGCAGGAACATGATCTGGAACAGAAGCCCCTTGACTGCAAGCTGGTAGGCGTGGGGGCGTGCATCACAAAGCTTGTCCATCTGACCGATCAGGGCGGAAAACGCAGCATGTGCGGAAGAGACGGCTGTCACCAGCGGTACGGGGCGGATCTTTCCGGTGCAAAGCGGCTGGAGCAGGCGTTCGCTGCACATGTCAAAGCCAGCCGTCCGGAGAAGGGAGGGACGGAAGAGGATGTTTTCATATTCCATCGTGCAGGCATCCTTCTGACTGATGGAGTGCAGCTGTCCGGAGCACACAAACACCAGATCCCCTGCATGCACCTCATAGGCAGTCAGATCCACCGCAACGATCCCTTCCCCCTTTTTAATGACGATGATCTCCATCTCGTCATGCCAGTGTGTCTGTACACTGCGGAAATCCAGCGGAATCGTGCAAAGGTACACATTGTACGGGAAATCCTCCGGCGTATGGTCGATATTTTCACGGCAGCCGGCATACTGTTTTTCATCCATAGGATCTGTTTCCTTTCAAAAAAGATAGTATTGTGCAAAAACTGGACATGATACTGCAAGATAATTCTGCACCGGAAGTGGTATAATACAAACATAGAGAAAAACCATTCCAGAAAAGGAGTTATGCATATGAAACTGACTGAGATCATGCAGTCCGCATACGGCAAGGCACTTGCAGACTGCACCAACGAGGAAATCTACTGTGCACTGCTGCATGCAGTGAATGAAATGGCAGCCAAGAAGCAGGCTGCACCTGCCAAGAAGAAGCTCTACTATATTTCTGCCGAATTTCTCATCGGCAAGCTGCTGTCCAATAACCTGATCAACCTCGGCATTTATGAGGATGTCAAATCCCAGCTTGCAGCTGCCGGAAAGGACATCACAGCCATTGAGGAGCTGGAGAATGAACCCTCCCTCGGCAACGGCGGTCTGGGCAGACTTGCCGCATGCTTCCTCGATTCCATCGCTACCCTCGGTCTGAATGGTGACGGCGTTGGTCTGAACTACCATTTCGGTCTGTTCCGTCAGGTGTTCGAGAAAAATGCACAGACTGCAAAGCCCGATCCGTGGATCACTGAATGCAGCTGGCTCACCCGCACCGATGTGACCTATCCGGTCAAGTACCGTGGCATTGAGGTGACTGCGAGAATGTACGACATCAGCGTGACCGGCTACGGCAGCACCACCAACAAGCTCCATCTGTTCGATGTGGAGAGTGTGGACGAATCCATCGTCAAGGAGGGAATTGACTTCGACAAGGAGGACATCGCCAAGAATCTGACACTGTTCCTCTATCCCGATGACAGCGACGATGCGGGCAGACTCCTGCGTATCTACCAGCAGTATTTCATGGTATCCTGTGCGGCACAGCTCATTCTGGATGAAGCGGTTGCAAAGGGCTGCAAGCTCCATGATCTGCGTGATTATGCAGTGATCCAGATCAATGACACCCACCCGACCATGGTCATTCCGGAGCTGATCCGTCTGCTCATGGAGCGTGGCATGACAATGGCTGAGGCGATCGAAGCCGTGGACGGCTGCTGTGCCTACACCAACCACACCATTCTTGCGGAAGCTCTCGAAAAGTGGCCGATGGCATATCTCGAAAAGGCAGTACCCCAGCTCGTGCCGATCATTGAAGTGCTCGACAACCGCATCCGCAGAAAGTATGATGACAAGTCCCTGTATATCATCGACAAGGATGAGCGTGTGCACATGGCACATCTCGACATCCACTACTGCTACAGCGTCAACGGCGTAGCATCCCTGCACACGGACATTCTCAAGGAAAATGAGCTGAACAATTTCTATGAGATCTATCCGGAGAAGTTCAACAACAAGACCAACGGCATCACCTTCCGCCGCTGGCTGCTGCACTCCAATCCGGAGCTGACGGAGCTGATCACCTCCCTCATCGGTGACGGCTTCAAGAAGGATGCAGAAGAGCTGGAGAAGCTTGCAAAATATGCCAAGGATCCCGAAGTGCTCCGCAGACTCCTTGCGGTCAAGGATGGCAAAAAGGCTGATCTGAAGGCGTTTCTCCAGAGAACACAGAACATTGTCATCAATGAGAATTCCATTTTCGACATCCAGATCAAGCGTCTGCATGAGTACAAGCGTCAGCAGCTGAACGCTCTCTACCTCATCCACAAGTATCTGGAGATCAAGTCCGGCAAAAAGCCGTCCACACCGATCACTGCTATTTTCGGTGCAAAGGCAGCTCCGGCGTATATCATCGCACAGGACATCATCCATCTCATTCTCTGCCTGCAGGAGCTGATCGCAAATGATCCGGAGGTAAGCCCCTATCTGAATGTGGTGATGGTGGAGAACTACAATGTCACCAATGCGGAAAAGCTCATTCCTGCATGCGACATCTCCGAGCAGATCTCCCTTGCATCCAAGGAGGCAAGCGGCACGGGCAATATGAAGTTCATGCTCAATGGTGCAGTGACCCTCGGTACGGAGGACGGTGCGAACGTGGAGATCCACGAGCTGGTGGGCGATGACAATATCTATATCTTCGGTGATCTGAGTGATACCGTTGTCAAGCGTTATGCAGATGCAAGCTACTGTGCAAAGGATTATTATAAGAAGAACAAGGCGATCAAGGCGGCTGTGGACTTCATCACAGGCGAGAAGCTGCTGGCACTCGGCGATGAAGAACGCCTGACCCGTCTGTCCAAGGAGCTGATCGGCAAGGACTGGTTCATGACCTTCCCCGACTTCGATGATTATGTCAAGACCCGTGAGAAGGCATATGCCGACTATGAAAACCGCATGGAATGGGCAGAAAAGATGCTCATGAATATTGCAATGGCTGGCTATTTCTCCTCCGACAGAACCATCGCTGAATACAACAGCGACATCTGGAAACTGTAATTTCCTCCATTCCCCCTATACTGCCCCTCCAAAATGGAGGGGCACTTTTTGCGAAAAATGATTCTGAGGGCTATGCCCTTTACTTCTCGATCCTCGCACAGCTATTCCTCTCGATCAGCCTGTGCGGAACAATGATCTTCGTTGCCAGCAGATTCGGATTCTCAATGTGATTGATCACCTGTGAAGCCGCTTCGATCCCCAGCTGCACGGAATTGATGTCGATCGAAGTCAGCGGCGGTGAGGTCAGCCTTGCAAAAAGCGAATTATTAAACGAGATGATCGACAGATCCTCCGGAATCCGGATCCCCATTTCAATGCACACACGTTCAAGTGCCACTGCAAAAATATCATCACTGACAAGAATTGCCGTCGGACGGTTTTCTCTTGCAAGCAGTGCATGCACGGCGGCAGAATGTTCCTCCGGAATAAACGGCAGTTCTATGATATTTTCCGCATTTACGGACATACCATAATTAAGGAGTGCAAGCTGGTAGCCGGATTTTCTGTCAGCGGAGAACATCAGATTGCTGTCACTGCCAAGATAGGCAATGTTCGCATGCCCCAGATCAAGCAGATACTCCGTCGCTTCCTTTGCCGCAAGCACATTGTCATTGTCCACATAAACTGTCTGATTGGCGAAATGATACGCCTTTCCGATCACCACATACAAAAGCCCCTCACTGTAAAGATAATCCATGATCGGATCATCCTGCTTGGAATAGGTCAGTATGAACCCATCGGCTTTGTTGCTCTTCACGATCTCACTGAGCGTGCTCAGGATCTCCGCTTCATCCTGTCCGGTGATGACCGTATTCATATAATGATGCTGGTTGCAGAACTGGCTCACCCCACGGATCACCTCCAGATGGAACGCATTTTCAAACGATTCCTTCGGAGAAGGCGGCAAAATGATGCCGATGGTTTTGTTGCCGTCGCCGCCCCCGTTCTGGAAATTCGGCTCATATCCCAGCTCCTCCATTGCACGGCGTACCTTTTCCTTGGTTTCACGGCTGATGGACGGATTGTCCTTGCAGACTCTCGATGCAGTCGAGGGGGATACGCCTGCAAGTGCTGCAACATCCTTTAATGTAACTGACATTGGCTCTGCCCTCCTTGGTTCAATGGTTCTTTTCCTATATTATAGAACATTTTCGTGAAGTTGTCAACCGTTTTCTGCAACTTCTGGAAATATCAATGCAAAAGCTGTGCAATTGTAAGGCTGCATTGCTTTGTGTACGGTAAAAATGCACAATATCAAGCTGGATTGTTTGTAGAAAAATTACGAAAATTGGTTTGTTGCAGAAATATTTTCAGAAAACTATTGCAATTTCTATGCAAATGTTGTATAATAATTGCATAGAGAAACGGAAACGGTTGCACAAGTCAATGCAACTGTTGCACGCAAAACAATAAGGAGGTCATGGTATGACAAGCAAAGTAAACAGCAGTCTGCAAATCGTTTCACCGCTGAACGGCACCGCTGCTGCACTCGAACAGGTACCGGATCCGGTATTTTCGGAGAAGGTACTCGGTGACGGCTGTGCAGTGATCCCGACGGACGGAAAGATCTACGCACCCGTGGACGGCGAAATCTCCTCGATCGCAGAAACACAGCACGCATACGGCTTTACCGGAGACAATGGACTGGAAATTCTGGTGCATTTCGGTCTGGAAACCGTTGCACTGAAAGGGGAGGGGTTCACCTCCCACGTGAAGGTCGGCGACCGTGTGAAAGCCGGTGATCTGGTAGCGGAAGCGGACATTGCATTTCTCAAGTCCAAGGGCATCAATCTGATCACGCCCGTGCTCATCTGCGACGGTGCGGATGATCTGGACATGTTTGTGGACGAGGGGCAGGTCAGAGCCGGAAGCTCCGTTCTGATCACCCTCGGCAAAGAGGCGGAGGAGGCAGCGGCTCCCGTACAGGCGGAGGAACCTGCTCCGGCGAAAGAAAAGAAGAAGCTCCGCTTCAATTTCGACACCCTCCAGAAGCTCGGCAAGGTGCTCATGGTAGTCATTGCCGTAATGCCGGCAGCCGGTCTGATGATCAGCCTTGGCAAGCTCGTTGCAATGGCTGGCGGTGATATTGCCGCAGTTACCACGATCGGCAGCGTGATGGAGAACATCGGCTGGGCAGTCATCAGCAATCTGCACATCCTCTTCGCCGTAGCGATCGGCGGCTCATGGGCAAAGGAGCGTGCCGGCGGTGCATTTGCGGCACTGCTCGCATTCATCCTCATCAACAATATTACCGGTGCGGTGTTCGGCGTAACAGCGGACATGCTCAATACAGCCGGCTCCGTGGTGCATTCCCTTTTCGGACAGGAAATGCTGGTCGAGAATTATTTCACCTCCGTGCTCGGCAGTCCTGCCCTGAATATGGGCGTATTCGTCGGCATCATTGCAGGCTTTGTGGGCGGTACGGTCTACAATAAGTACTATAATTTCCGCAAGCTCCCCGATGCACTTTCCTTCTTCAACGGCAAGCGTTTTGTACCGCTGGTGGTCATTCTCTGGTCGGTGATCGTGTCCCTCGTGCTGGCTGTGGTATGGCCGCTGGTACAGTCCGGTATCAACTCCTTCGGCATCTGGATCGCCAATTCTTCGGACACTTCCCCCGTGCTTGCTCCCTTTATCTATGGTACACTGGAGCGTCTGCTGCTGCCGTTCGGTCTGCATCACATGCTCACGATCCCGATGAACTACACCTCCTTCGGCGGCACCTATGAGATCCTCACCGGAGTGAATGCCGGAACGACCGTATTCGGTCAGGATCCGCTGTGGCTGGCTTGGGTCACAGACCTCATCAATTTCAAGAATGCCGGCGATATGGCATCCTATGAAGAGCTGATGGCAACCGTCATTCCGGCACGCTTCAAGGTCGGTCAGATGATCGGTGCGACCGGACTTCTGCTGGGCTTTGCATTGGCGATGTACAAGCGTGTGGATGCGGATAAGCGTAAGAATTACCGTTCCATGTTCATTTCCACCGCACTTGCTGTATTCCTGACCGGCGTGACCGAGCCGCTTGAATTCATGTTCATGTTCTGTGCTTTGCCGCTGTACCTCGTCTATGCCGTGCTTCAGGGCTGTGCATTCGCACTTTCCGGCATCATCGACCTGCGTCTGCACTCGTTCGGCAATCTGGAGTTCATCACCCGTGTTCCCATGTCCGTCAAGGCTGGTCTGACCGGTGACATCATCAATTTCATCATCAGCGTTGTCGTGTTCTTTGTGATCGGTTATTTCGTGGCGTATTTCATGATCGGCAAATTCAGATTTGCAACTCCCGGCAGACTGGGCAACTATACCACAGGCTCCGGTGATGAGGAATCCGCAGGCAGCACCAAAGCATCCGGCGGCTCCGGTCAGCCCGAAAGGATCATTGCACTGCTCGGCGGCAGGGAGAACATCAGCCTTGTGGATGCCTGCATGACCCGTCTGCGTGTGACGGTAAAAAATGCGGATCTCGTGGCAGATGCCGACGCATGGAAGGCGGAGGGTGCTCTCGGTCTTGTCAAGAAGGGCACGGGAATTCAGGCGATTTACGGCCCGAAAGCGGATGTGCTCAAATCCGACATCAACGATATTTTGTAAGAGGTGCAGAATGAAACTGCTGACATTGAATGCACACAGTCTTGTGGAAACGGATTATCCGCAGAAGCTCGCAGCGTTTGCGGAGTGCATCGCCAAGGAATGCCCCGATGTGATCGCTTTGCAGGAGGTCAGTCAGACCGCCTGCAAAACGGCGGTGCCGGAGGCACTGCTGACGGGCTACACCCCCTGCGGCGAGGACATCACCATCCGTGAGGACAATCATGTATACAACGCCGTCAGACTGCTGGCGGACAGGGGTGTGCACTATCACTGGACATGGCTGCCCCTGAAACTGGGGTATGACCGCTATGATGAAGGCATCGCCGTGATGAGCCTTGCCCCCATCGCAGAAACGGACACGGTGCTCGTCAGTGCCGTCAACGATTACCACAACTGGAAAACCAGAAAGCTGCTCGGCATCCGCACGGAGCAGGGGAGTGACTGGTTCTACAGCGTCCATCTCGGCTGGTGGAACGATCCGGAGGAGCCGTTTCAGGGACAGTGGGAGCGAACGGATTCCCACATGCTCCGGCATGAAAATGTCTGGCTCATGGGCGATTTCAACAGCCCTGCCGAGGTGCACGAAGAGGGCTACGACCTCATTGTCAGATCCGGCTGGTATGACAGCTATCTGCTCGCTGAACGCAAGGACAGCGGTCTGACCGTCGGCAGTGTGATCGACGGCTGGCGTGACAAGCTCCGGAGCACGACCGGCATGCGGATCGACCAGATCTGGTGCAGCAGACCGGAAGCGGTGAAGTCCTCCAGAGTGTTGTTCAACGGCATCAAAGAACCCGTTGTTTCCGATCATTACGGCGTGATGATCCAGTTTGAAAGGAGTTCAGTATGAAACGAAGTGCAGGCATCCTGCTCCCGATCTCCAGTCTGCCGTCCCGCTACGGTATCGGCTGTTTTGACAGGAGTGCTTACCGGTTTGCGGACTGGCTGAAAGCCGCCGGACAATCCTGCTGGCAGATCCTCCCCCTCGGTGCGACCAGCTACGGCGATTCCCCCTACCAGTCATTTTCAGCATTTGCAGGCAATCCCTATTTCATCAGTCTGGAAGCCCTGATCGAAGAGGGACTTCTGACAGCGGAGGAATGTGAAGCCGCCCGTATGGAAGAAGATCCTGCATCCGTCAATTATGAGCTGCTCAGCCGTACCCGCTATCCGCTTCTGCGGAAAGCACACGAACGCAGCGGCATTGCAGCGGATCCGGCGTTTGCAGCATTCTGTGCACAGCAGGAATGGCTTGCAGACTACGCCCTCTTCATGGCACTCAAGGATCATTTCGGCGGTGCGGCATGGAGCGAATGGGACGAGGAGATCCGCATGAGAACACCGCAGGCAATGACGCAGTATCAGCAGCTTCTTGCGGCGGATGTGGAATTCTACCAATTCCTCCAGTACCATTTCTATCGGCAGTGGGAACAGCTCAAAGCCTACGCCAATGCACAGGGCATCCGGATCATCGGTGACATTCCGATCTATACCGCCCTTGACAGTGCGGATACATGGGCACATCCGGAGCTGTTCCAGCTGGATGAACACAATGTTCCCAAGGCAGTTGCCGGCTGTCCGCCGGACGGCTTTGCAGCGGACGGTCAGCTCTGGGGCAATCCTCTCTATGATTGGGAGGTGCATGCAAAAACCGGCTATGCGTGGTGGATCTGCCGCCTTGCCCACTGCTTCCGGCTCTATGATATGGTGCGGATCGACCATTTCAGGGGCTTTGATGAGTATTATTCCATCCCGTTCGGCGATACGAACGCCCGAAACGGACATTGGGAGAAAGGACCCGGCATTGCACTGTTTCAGGCAATGGAACGGGCACTCGGCAAACAGGAGGTCATTGCGGAGGATCTCGGCTTTGTGACGGATTCCGTGCGGCAGCTTGTCAGAGAATGCGGTTTCCCGAATATGAAGGTGCTGGAATTTGCATTTGATTCCCGTGATACCGGCAGCCGGAATGACTATCTTCCGCATAATTACACCGAAAACTGTGCAGCCTATACCGGAACGCACGACAACCAGACCATTACCGCATGGTTTGCCTCGATCACTGACGAGGAACGTGAAATGGCTCGGGACTATCTCTGCGATCATTACACCCCCGAGGCGGAGCTGCACAAGGCGTTCATTGCCCTCCTGATGCGGAGCCGTGCAGATCTCTGCATCATCCCCATGCAGGACTGGTTGGGACTGGACGATGCAAGCCGGATGAATACCCCCTCGACCATCGGGGAAAATTGGAAATGGCGGCTGGAATCCGCCGCACTCACCGCCGCACTTACCAAGGAGATCCGTCACATGACGGAGCAGTACGGCAGATAAAAGATTGCATTTCTCTCTGAAATATTGTATAATAGAAATGCAGATGCCCCAAAAACAGTGTTCCAAGGGGCGGAGCAATTTTTGAGAACTTCTCAAAGAAAAAAGTATGATTGGAATCAACCAGAAAGGAAGTATCACTATGAGAACATTTGACTACACCATCAAGGACGAGCTTGGCATCCATGCAAGACCCGCAGGCATGCTGGCAAAGACCGCAAAGGCACTCGACAGCACCATCACCATTCAGAAGGGTGACAAGAGTGCAGGTGCCTCCAAGCTCATGGCACTCATGGGAATGGGTGTGAAGTGCGGTGACACCATCACTGTCACCATCGAGGGCGGTAATGAGGAAGCATCCGAAGCAGCAATGAAGGAGTTCCTGAGCAAGAATCTGTAATGGGGTGATCGTATGACAGAATTTACCGGAAAAGGCGTGTACGGAGCCGCTGCCATCGGCAGGATCTCCGTGTTCCGCAGACAGGATATCGCAGTCAAGCGTGTCCGCATCACGGATACGGAAAAGGAGCTTGCACGGCTGGAAGCCGCCAAGGAAAAGGCGGTCGCACAGCTCGGTGAGATCTACGAAAAGGCTCTGAAAGAGGTCGGTGAGGCGAATGCCCAGATTTTTGAGATCCACATGATGATGGTCGAGGATGAGGACTACAATGATGCCATCACCGAAATGATCCAGGGGCAGAATGTCAATGCGGAATATGCGGTCGCTGCAACAGCGGACAATTTTGCAGAGATGTTCTCTTCTATGGATGACAGCTATATGCAGGCACGTGCAGCGGATGTCAAGGACATTTCCAACCGCATCATTGCCTGCCTGACGGATTCCGGTACGGCACAGCAGAGCACCGGCGGAAAGGTCATCATCTGTGCCGATGATCTCGCACCGAGCGAAACAGTTTCGCTCGACAAGGAAAATGTGCTTGCATTTGTAACTGCACACGGCTCCTCCAATTCCCATACTGCCATCCTCGCCAGAAATATGAATATCCCAGCCATCATCGGCGTGGGGGAGGCATTCCTGCAGCAGATCAGTGACGGCGATACCGCCATTGCAGACGGCTTTGCCGGAAAGCTGATCGTACATCCGGATGCGGATACACTTGCAGAATATGAGCAGAAAATGCAGCAGGAAGCTGAAAAACGCAGGCTTTTGCAGTCGCTCAGGGGCAAGGAGAACGTGACCCTTGACGGCACGAAGATCAACATTTACGCCAATATCGGCAGTGCTGACAATATCGGTGAGGTGCTTCTGAATGATGCGGGCGGCATCGGTCTGTTCCGCAGCGAATTCCTCTATCTTGAAAGCACGGACTATCCCACTGAGGATGCACAGTTTCAGGTCTACAAGCGAGTGCTTGAAAGCATGGGCTGCAAGAAGGTCATCATCCGCACGCTCGACATCGGTGCGGATAAGCAGGCGGATTATTTCCATCTTGCCAAGGAGGAAAATCCGGCACTCGGACTGCGTGCAGTACGGCTCTGCCTGACACGGCAGGAGGTATTCCGCACACAGCTCAGGGCGTTGTATCGTGCCTCCGTCTATGGACGGCTGGGCATCATGTTCCCCATGATCACAAGCGTCTGGGAGCTGGAGGAGATCCTTGCACTCTGCAATGCGGTCAAAGCCGAGCTGAAAGCGGAGGGTCTGGAATATGCGGAGGATACGGAGCTTGGCATCATGATCGAAACGCCGGCGGCGGCGGTCATCAGTGATCTGCTCGCACCCATGGTGGATTTCTTCAGCGTGGGCACCAATGATCTGACCCAGTATACGCTTGCCTGTGACCGCCAGAATCCGCATCTGGAACGCTTTTGTGACCCCCATCATGAAGCGATCCTCCGGCTGATCGCAATGGCAGCGAAGAATGCACATGCAAACGGTGCGTGGATCGGCATCTGCGGTGAGCTGGCAGCGGATACCTCCCTGACAGAAGCTTTCCTGCGGATGGGCATTGATGAGCTTTCCGTTTCCCCGTCCTTCGTACTCAGGGTGCGTGATGCGGTGAGAAAGATCGACCTGAATCAGCAGTAAATCCAAACGACCGGACAGGGGAGTCCGGTCGTTTTGTGCTGTTCTAATCTTTTCCCTTAATCGGATGCCGTATCACCGTTTTCCACTTTTCCGGTGCCGCTTTTCTCGGGTCGGACAGGTAGATCTCATGATGCAGACGATCCTCGGAAAAGTCGTTGACATAGCCGTTTTCCGCAAGGTAAGCGTCCATGAGAGCCACTGTTTCCGGCTCGGAATCATAGCTGCCGTGGTGCATGATCTGCACGCACAGCCCCTCCTCCATCGTCAGGAATTCCGCCTTGGAGCAGTCGAGCTTTTTCTTCTTTGCCGCAGTTTCCACCGCCCATGCAAAATCCTGCTCCGTCAAAAAGTCCGGCAGACGGATGACGGAGATCCAGTTGAAATTGTTCTTATTGGCATAATCCACGCCTGCCGCACCATCCTGCCGCCAGAAACCCTCCAGCGGCGGCACGACATACTCAAAGAAGCCCTCGATCCTGTGATCGGTCTTATAGCTCATCTTCAGCGTGTACGCCACTGCATACAGCACAGAGATTGCCTGCTGGTAAGCACCGCCCTCCTCATTGGGATCGCCCTTGCCACGGACGGCGATGTAGTTCATTTTGGGGATCGTGACGATCTGCGGTTTGTTCTTCGGCATGTAGAATTCTTTGTACTCTTTTTTGAAATCAAATGGCATGTTTTTCCTCCTTATTCCATCACTACTTCCGACTGAAAGTACTGCTCCTGAAAGCGTACCGCCTCCATGATTTCTTCTTTTGTAAATGTCATCCCATCCGGTGCAGCCACCCATTTTACCTCCACATCATCATGGCGGTGAATGATGGCAATGACCCTGCCCGTGAATTCCTGCACAGCTCTTTCTACACCGAGGATATAGGCATCCTGTTCCTCACCGCCTGCTGCCATGATTCCCTTGATATAGCCATAATTGATGGGGTAGTACATGTCCCTGTGTACAGGATGAAAGCTGCCAAGCGGACGGTCAACTGTGACGGTAACAATGTTTCCAAGCATGATGCTGCTCCTTTTTAATTCGACAGATCGGCTGTCATAATATACTCTTCCTCGTTTTCATCCACGGTCACAAAACCCACTTTCCGGTACATTTTCACAGCATAGTTCGCTTTCTGCACTGCAAGGGAAGCCTGCCGGTAGCCGCAGACTTTCAGATGGCGGAGCATCTGCCGCATCAGCTCCGTGCCGATGCCAAATCCACGGTATTCCGGATAGAGGGAGATCGCAAAGGACGGCGTTTTTGCATCCACATGCCCGTAGTCGTCCATGATACGCACCCAGACTGCACCGACGATCTTTCCGTTTGCTTCTGCCGCAAGGCAATGATCGTCTGGCTGCTTTCCAAAATCTTTCACATACACCTGCAATTCCGGCTGTTTGATGATGTCCCTCGGCGGCGGTGCGACACCCTCCGGAATGAAGATGGCTTCATAGAGAAAATCGTCCAGCACAGCATATTCTGTTTCTTTGATCTGACGGATTGTGTAGTTCATAGGTTCTCCTTTCTGATGGGCATGTTGATTCATTCCACCCGATACATCCTCCGGAGCCTTTGTGCTTCATTCGCAGAGAAACCAAGTTTCTCATAAAATGGAATTTTGTCCGGCATTGCACATAGCTCCACGAAAATATCCGTGCCGCTGACACCGTTTTCCCTGATGAAGTTCAGCAGTTCATCAATGAGCAACCTGCCGATGCCCTGTTTCTGATATTCGGGTCTGACGACCACGTCCTTGATGTAATAACAAAGTCCCATGTCACCAATCATTCTTGCCATAGCAATGACTTTCTCTCCATCATATACGGAAACTCGGAACATGCTGTGTTCCATGGCAAGACTTGTCTGTTCAAGTGTTGGTGCACCGCCCCAGACGGATTCCCAGAGGGAAATGAATTCTTCGGCGGTGAGTTCGTTGTGTTTGATTGTGAGTTTGTTCATGTAAGCCTCCTTATGTATCAATCCTCACCATCTCCGTGATCGTCCGGTTCCGATACACCAGATCTTCTCGTGTGGTGAAGCCCATTTTCTCCCAGAAGGCATTGCCGGTTTCGTTCCGGTCAAACACCACAAGAGCTGCCTTGTGAATGCCATTGGCTTTCAATGCCGCCATACCCGCTTCGACAAGTGCCGCCCCGATGCCCTGCTTCCGGCAGTCCGGATGCACAGCAGTATGGTAGATATAGCCCCTGCGTCCGTCATTGCCGACCATGATCACACCCACAATGCCGCCATTTCTTTCGGCAACAAAGCAGGTATCGGGATTGCGTTTGAGAAAACGCTCAATGCCCTCTCTGGAATCATCCAGATCGTTCAGCCCCATGCCCTTGCAGGAGAGGAAAAGGGCGTAGATTTCGTCATAGTCGGTGATGTACATTTGTCTGATGTGCATGTTGAAACTCCTTTCAGATTCATATCATGATTTCTTTTGCAGTTCCGCAATCGCCGCATAATGCAGAATTTCAAATTCTTCCGGTGCAATGTCGTGGAGAAGCTTGATATGCTCCTGCTCCCAGGCTGCAATCTCTTTCTGCGAAAGCGATGCCCCCACCCCACGGCAAGCCTTCATTCTGCCATTCCAGCTTTCACGGGTGAATGGCACTTGCAGGCGGTATTCCTCATGATGCACAAGTGTGAATCGTTCTTGATAACATTCGGGAATCCAGATTGGGTGGATCGTTTCTCCTGCACCGCTCCAGTGTGGGCTGTATTTCAGCACAAGCTGTTCACTTGCACCTGCAATCACATCCTCAAACGGCAGCCAAGCCATGTACAGCACCAGAATTCTGCCGTTATCTTTGAGCATGCGGTGCAGTTCCGGCATGATCTTTTCATGGTCAAAATACCAGAAGCACTGGCAGGCGGTGATCACATCGAAGGACGCATCCGGAAAACCGAGCTGTTCCGCCGATTTTGCATGGTAATCAATATCCATCCCCTGTGAGAGGATTTTTGCCTGTGCAATCTGATTTTCGGAAATATCCGTCCCCGTCCATTTTGCACCATGAGGGTACATATTCCTTGGCAGAACGCCCGTCCCCGTGCCTAAATCAAGGATGGACTGCTCATGGATGCACATCCCCCGTTCTATGATTTTGTCATAGAATGCCTGAGGATAGATATCACGGAACTTTGCATAATCCTCCGATGTTCTGCCAAAGTCAAATGCCTTTCCGCCGTCTATTTTCTGGTTGATAATGTTCATATGCATATCCTCCGAATCGTTTCATACGCCGCCGTCCAATCCCTCTGCGGATGTTCAATCACATGACTTGTCACGGGAAGCTGTGACAGAATCTCCAGTTCACGCCTCTGTCGTTCCTCCAGACAGCGGATATATCCGTCAAAGCCCTCTGCACCAATGCTCTTTCCGTAGGCACCGTTCACATGATAATCAATGACGGCATCCAGCCAGCCCTCACGTTCCTGTGCCGCTCTTTCAACCGATGCGGCAATATCGTCATTTTTCAGATAGATCACAACCGGATGCAGGGGCTGTATCATCTTTGCAATTTCAGAAATATATGTCTTTGACTGTTCAACTGTAAATCCAAACCGCATCATGGTTTCGCACATGGGATTCTGGAGCAGGACGCAGTTGAACACATACACCGTGTCCGACTGCAACGCCTGCTTGCAGAAACACTCCCATTTTGCAAGCATCACCGGCATTTCGGTTTCCCATGGCAGGAAGTCATAGATTTTATGCGAAAGAAGTCGCTCAAATAACTCTCCCTCAAATCGGGCAAGCGGTACAATGTAACCTCCTTGCATAGAGTCTGCTGATATTTTGATTTTCTCCTGTTCCTCCACCGAAAAACCGGACAACTCTGATTCAAAAAGATATGCATGAAATTCAAAATCCGCCGGATGTTCGCCGCTGCCCTCATCCACAAAGCAAACCGGATGCTCTGCTTTCAGCAGATCGGCAACAAATGCAGCCGTGGTGCTTTTACCGGAACAAGGCAGTCCTTCAATGATATAAAGTTTATGGTTCATGGGGTACTCCTTTCATCTCCATTCTTCATAATTCCCAGCATTTCCTCCATAGAAATGCACTTCGCATACCTGCCGTTCCACATGAATTCGTTATAATAGCGGTAGGTTTCCTCCGCTGTCATGAAGGCATTGTCAAATGTGGAATTGGTGCAGGCTGGCACATATACCTTGAAACCATGTTCAAACCCGCATTTCACTGTGGCATCAATACAATAGTCCGTTTGCAGTCCTGCAACGATCAGTTCTGTTTCACCTTTGGATTTCAAGTGTTCCAAAAGTCCTGTATCACGAAACGGACTATTGACAGTTTTATCAAAAATCTTTTCGCCCTCATCAGGTGCAAACGCTTCATAGATCTCAAAGCCGTCCGTGCCTTTGGTAAGAGGCTTGTCCTCACCGTCATCATGACGAATGTAGATCACTTCAATATTGTTCTGCCTTGCGGTATGAATAAGGGTTCTGACATTGGCTACAAGATCCTCAAACCTATATAGTTTTTCGTTTGTGATGAGTTTTTGCGTGTCTACAATGAGTAGTACCATGATGTACCTCCCGGAGAATATGATACTTCCATTA
>JAFTQJ010000013.1 GCA_017462785.1 Oscillospiraceae bacterium
ATGCCGTCGCTTTTTTCAGGGGTGAATCTTTCAAACAGTCCGGTGGACTGTTTGAAAGAGAGGGGGAGTTTTTTGCAAAAAACTCCCCCTTACTGTTCGCTCATTCTGTCTTTCCTTTCTGCGAATGCAGAAACAAAATGAGTTTTTCGACAAGCTGAATTGTCCGCCTCACGGCGGACATTTTTTATTGATCTCTGCTGAACGGGCATCCGCAGAAGCTCTGCCTGTACAGTCCGTACTCCGCAGAAAGCTCAATGGAGCGTTTGTAGCCCTCTTTTTTCTTGAAATCGGACGGCAGCCAGACCGTACCGCTTGCCTCTGCGACCGCATAGCCGCAGGCGTTAATGAACTGTGCATCCTTGTGGGGGCTGATGGTCAGGGTGGTGGTGAAATAATCCGCACCGACCTGCTTTGCTGCCTTTGCCGCTTCCTCCAGCCGCAGACGGATGCACTGCTGACAGCGGATCCCCCTCTCCGGCTCGGCGGCAAGCTCCTTGGCAAAGGAGAGAAAACGCTCCGGCTCGTATGCTCCCTCTAAAAGCCCGATCCTGCGTGGCAGGGGCATTTCACGGAGAAGCCGTTTCAGCTCCTCCAGACGATAGCGGTATTCCTCCTCGGGGAGAATGTTGGGATTGCAGAAAAACAGCGTGATCTCGGCACATTCTGCCAATCTCTCCAGCACCGCACTCGAACAGGGAGCACAGCATGCGTGGAGCAGGATGTGCGGAGGCTGTTCGGCTCTTTGCAGGATCTGCTCCATTTCCCGCTGAAAATTGCGTTTTTCCATTAATGTACAATATCCGGTGTCCACTCCATGGTCGGTGCTGTCGGGTCGATCAGACCGGAGGAGGGAGAGGTTTCTGCAATGGCGAGGTAATTCTTGATGCCGTCTGCAATTGCCTTTGCAGTTTCATCCTGATGGTCGAGGATCCACTGGGAAAGCTCCGTAATATCGTGGAATTCCACTTCAAGCAGGCAGCATGCACTCACGTTGTTCACGATCTCATAGAGATCACGGCTGCTCTCATCCTTCAGACCTCTGTCCTCGGTGGGCGTGAGGGCGGCTACATTATTATATATGCACTCAGCCAGCTGACGGCTTGCGGTCATATTGGAATTATAGTAGCACTCCGTTCCCTGACCATTGCCGGACTCACCGCCGGAATTGGTGTGGAGAGCGACATAGGCACCGCACTGCAGCTCGTTGCCCTGTGTAACCTTATCCCTTACACTATCCGTTTCGCCGCACATGAATACGGTATAGCCGTCCGCTTCCAGCAGAGCCTTGATCTTCTTTGCAAGCTCGATCATGGCAGCGGCTTCGGTGGTGGTGCCGTCGCATGCATACAGGTTGTCATACTGCGTGGACGGGCTTAAATATACTGCCTTGGAATAGTCGATCGGCGGTTCCGTGGTGGGAGGGATCGTTTCCGCAATGGAGGTCGTGCCGGCAGGCTCCTTTTCATCATCCTTGCCGCAGGACCGGCATATGGACACGATGATGACCAGCAGTACAATGACCGCTGCGGCTGCCGCAAGCAGTCTGTCCCATCTGGCACGGGCGTAGAGATCCACCCAGTCGATCTTTTTGGGTTCGTTTGCCATAACTTCTGTTCCTCTCTTTTTCTTGTAATCATCGAAGATAATCACTCTAATTATACTATACATTCCGGCATCTGTCAACGTTTTTTTACAGAATTACGCCATTTTGTGCAAGATGCCTACTGTTCGTCGTGGAGCAGACGGTAAATTTCATTTTTCGTCAGTCCGGTTTCCTTTGCGGCAAGCTTTGCCGCCGCTGCCGCTGACATGCCCTGTGCAAGGTACATCCGTGCAAGCTTCACGGCATCCTCGGCAGTACAGGCATCCTCAGCCTGCTTTGCACCATCGAGCACGAGGACGAATTCCCCTCTCGGTGCATGCTCCTCATAATAGGCTTCTGCCTCTGCAAGGGTCATGCGGAGCACCTCCTCATGCACCTTGGTCAGCTCACGGCAGAAAGAAACCACACGCTCGCCGCCGCAGGTTTTGGCAAGGTCTGCGACCGTCCGGCAGAGCTTGTGGGGAGCTTCATAGAGAATGGCGGTTCGTGCCTCATGCCGGAGCTGTTCAAGCATCTCGGTTCTGGGCTTCTTATCCACGGGCAGGAAGCCGTAAAATACGAACTGTGCCGTACTGCCGCCGCTGACGGACAGAGCCGTGACAACGGCACTCGGTCCCGGAACCGCCTGCACGGGAATGCCACGTTCACGGCAGATCCGCACCAGCTCCTCGCCGGGGTCGGAGATACAAGGCATGCCGGCATCGGTGACGATGGCACAGCTCTCCCCTGCTGCAATGCGGTCGGCGATATGTACGGCAACAGTATTGCCGCTGTGGTCGTGGTAGCTGACGAGGGGTGTTTTCAGCTCAAAATGGGTCAGGAGCTTACGGGTCACACGGGTATCCTCGGCGGCAATGAAATCGACTTCTTCAAGGATCCGGAGCTGACGGAGGGTGATGTCCTCCAGATTGCCGATGGGGGTACCGGTCACATACAAAATTCCACTCATGTTGCTGCCTCCTGTTCTGCCTGAGCACGGTTCACATACAGCGATTCTGCTTCGGGGGTCAGTACGCCGTTTTCATACATCATAAAGGGCTTTTCCATTTGCAGGAAGGGTTTTGCACCCTTCTTTCCCTCCAGCAGGAAGAGCCACGGCATATCCTTCGCTGTTTTCTGGACAAATTGCAGGCGTTTGGGTTCCAGTCCTGCACCACGCATGGCACAGATATAGTCCGGCAGGCGTTCCGGTCTGCCGCAGACACAGAGCCTGCCGCCGAATTTCAAAAGCTTTGCGGCGGATGCACAGACATCCTCCGGTGCACAGTGCACGCCGTGCCTTGCGATCCGCTGGGCTTCCAGTCCGCATTCATAGCCGCTGCCGCAGGGCTGGTAGGGGGGATTGCAGATGACAAGATCGGTCTGTCCGATGGGGGCATCCTCCCAAAGCTCTTTGAGGTCAGCAAGGACGGGGGTGATGCCGGAAACGCCGCTTTCCGCAATGCCGGCTTTTGTCTGCTCGATCGCCTGCGGCTGGATGTCGAGGGCGTGGATGTGCTTCGGGGGGCGGTATTTCTGCATGAGCAGGGGGATGATACCGCAGCCCGTACCGAATTCACAGACAAGATCCTTGGCACGGTAGCGTGAAAAACGGGTCAGGAGGAAGGCATCCGTACCAAAACGATGCTCCTCGGATGTATGAACGATGATGCCGCCGCCGATGGGTTCGGCTTTTGTGGGGATGGACACGGGGATTCCTCCTTTGGAAAGTAGTATCCTTATTATAGCATGAAATCCGAAAGCTTGTCAACATCTGCAATCCATTCCCAACACACTGCAAAGTATTCCGAATCTATTGCAATTGCAAATTGCTTGTGCTATGATAGAATTGTCATGACAAACCAAACAGAATGAAGGTGGTAAACAATGAAGATCAAACTCAATGTATCCGAGGAACGCTATGCGGAGCTGGAGGCATTTCTCACATCGCACGGCTTCACGATCAGTGATGATGCGGAATTTCTCTTGCAGGAACGTGAACGTGGGGTCTCCTTCCTCAATGCAAAGCGGGGGGATCTGCTCTGCCGCATCCGGGCGGAGGAGATCGTTTGTATTGAAAGCTACGGAAAATCGGTGATTCTCCGCACGATGGACGGGGAATACAACATATCCGAACGGCTCAAGGAGCTGGAACAGATGCTGGATGGCAGCAAATTCATGCGAATCAGCAATTCGGTCATTATTGCGAAAAACTGTGTTGCAAAGATCAAGCCGACATTCAGCACGAAATTCATTCTCACAATGAAAAACGGCACGCAGGTTGATGTCACACGGAGCTATTACTACAAATTCCGTGAGGCATATGGTATTTAAGGAGGTTTATTTATGGCAGTCATTGGTGTATTTTTGGTACTTTTCATTGGTACGGTTTTCTTTGTTGGTATCGGCACACTCATTTACTATTTCATCTACAAGCACATCATCAACCAACGCCTTGCAAAAGGCATCACGGACAAAAAGGGATTGCTTTCCCCGATCTGGCTGGCAGTCATCCTGCTGGGCATTTCCCTGCTTTGCAATCTCCTGCTCACCGCAGCATTTTCACTGCTTGTATTCAATACAGAAACCTCCTCCGGAGTTGTGGAGGAAGAGTACGGCTATATTTCGGAAAGTGTGATGTATGAAGAGATGCCGTAGCTGACGGTCATTGACGAAAAGAGAACCAGCCCATTTTGAGGGCTGGTTTTGTTTTGGTATATTGAGAGATTATTCCCACTCAATCGTTCCCACCGGCTTGGGAGTCAGGTCATACAGGACTCTGTTGATGCCCTCTACCTCTGCGGTGATGCGGTTGGTGATCTTGTGGAGGAGTGCATAGGGGATCTCCTCGATGGTTGCGGTCATTGCGTCCGTGGTGTTCACTGCACGAATGATCGCCGGCCAGCCCATGTAACGCTTGTCGTCCTTGACACCAACGCTCTTCATGTCCGGAACTGCAATGAAGTACTGCCATACGGTCTGGTTCAGACCGGCATTGTCGAATTCTTCACGGAGGATCGCATCAGCCTCACGCAGTGCATGCAGGCGGTCACGAGTGATCGCACCCAGACAGCGTACGCCCAGACCGGGACCGGGGAACGGCTGACGGTCAACCATGGAGGACGGCAGACCCAGTGCCTTACCTACAACACGCACCTCATCCTTGAACAGGAGCTTGACAGGCTCTACCAGCTCAAACTGCATGTCCTCCGGCAGACCGCCTACATTGTGGTGAGCCTTGACACCGTCGCTCTCAAGAATGTCGGGATAGATGGTTCCCTGTGCGAGGAAGGAAATGCCCTCCAGCTTGCTTGCTTCTTCATCAAATACCTTAATAAATTCGCCGCCAATGATCTTACGCTTCTTCTCCGGCTCCGCTACACCTGCCAGCAGGTCGAGGAAACGGTCGGTAGCATCGATATAGATCAAGTTTGCATCCAGCTGATTCTGGAATACTTCAATGACCTGTTCGCTCTCGCCCTTACGCATCAGACCATGGTTGACATGTACGCACACCAGCTGCTTGCCGATCGCCTTGATCAGCAGTGCCGCTACAACGGAGCTGTCCACACCGCCGGACAGTGCCAGCAGTACCTTCTTGTCACCGACCTGTGCACGAACCTCGGCGATCTGCTCTTCAATAAAAGCCTGTGCCAGTTCGGGGGTAGTGATTCTTGCCATGGATTCCGGTCTTACATTACTCATATTCTACTCTCCTCCAGTGAATCGCATCAGTGCGGCGGAATGCCGTCGTTCTGACGGGGTATTTTGATGCTGCAAAGCTTTTTTTACGAGTTTTGCATGTTATAATCATATCACAAAACCTGCTGATTTTCAATAGGTTTTTGCAATTTTAGAACACATGGAAAAAAGTTTTTTTGCGGCATGTTTGGAATTGACAAAATATACAAATTTGTGCAGGAATGAGCAGAAATCGGTGGTGGGAATGTTTGGGCTGATGTAAAAAAATCGCTCCGCCATCCGGCAGAGCGACAGCTTGTCAAAAAAGTCTTTTTGGGGGTTAGTACCCCAAAGATTGCCCCCACCCCAACCCCTCCCCCAGAGGGGGAGGGGCTATATTGCGAGGGTACTGCGTACCCTCAACCCGCCAAAGGACTTCGTCCTTTGAACCTAACAAGGTTTTTCGACAGACTGTTGCTCCGCCATCCGGCAGAGCGATTTTTTTAGAAGTTTCCGGAGGTGTCCTCCTCCAGTTTGAATTCGATCTCAAAATAGGTGATGCTGTCATCCTCCTCGACCCTCGCACACTCCGCTGTGACGGTATCGCCGCCCTCGAAGCCGTCGAGCACTTCCAGCACGGTGTCGTAGCAGTCCACCGGAACGCCGTTCATCGAGAGAATGAAATCATAGGGCTGCAATTCTGTGTTGGCAATGTCGCAGTCCTCGCTGATCTCCTGAATCCACAGACCCGTCAGCTCCTCGGGCAGGGGCTTTTCAAATTCCTGCTCGTAGTAGTAAGCCGCCGACTCCGTTCCTGCTTCAAGGAAGGTGATGCCGATGCGGAATCTTCCCGAAACATAGCCCTGTGTGATCAGCTCTTCCACGATCGGCAGAGCCTGATTGATGGTGATGGCAAAGCCCAGTCCCTCATACGCATTGCCCGTGATATAGCTGTTTGCGTACTTGGAGGAGGTGATGCCGATGACCTGACCGTACATGTTGACCAGTGCACCGCCGGAATTGCCGGGGCTGATGGCTGCGTCCGTCTGGATGCAGCTCATGATGAATGCATTGCTTTCAGCACGCACCTGACGGTCAACAGCGGATACAATGCCCTGTGTCACCGTGCCTGTCAGACCTGCCGGATTGCCGATGGCAACCACGTTTTCGCCCACATACACCTCATCGGAGTCGCCCAGCATTGCTGCCGGAAGCTCCTTTGCCTCGATCTTCAGCACTGCAAGGTCGGTCTTGGTATCGCTGCCGATGACGGAGCCGTCGAATTCCGTGCCGTCATCAAGGATGACAAGGAAGTATTCGCCCTCCAGCACATGAGCATTCGTGATAATATAGCCGTCCTCCGAAATGATAACGCCCGAGCCTGTACCGGTAAGGCTGCTCTCGGAGCAGGATTCGTCCATAAAAGCGTAGATCTCCACGATCGAGGGCTTCACAAGCTCCGCAATGCCCCTGACGGTGTAGGTGCCGTCCGCATTGACATTTGCATCCTCGGGATCGAGGTCGGGCTTGGGCTGGGTCTTGATAATGACCTCGTTGGTGATGGTCTGCTCGCTGCCGCCGAGTGCACCGTGCATCAGGTCGGAGATGATGCAGAACACGCAGAGCAGGAAGATCAGCACAGCGATCACTGCCGCCATGGTGTAGATCCTGCGGTTCATGGCAGGCACCGGCTGCGGCTGTACGGGCTGGTACTCATACTGGTACTGCGGCTGCGGGTCAACGGGTGCGTGGGGATCGCCGTAGAAAGCACCGCCGATCACAGCGGAATCCTCCGGTACTTCGGGGATTTCACCCTCTGCGACCGTGTCGCCCTCCGGTGCATCCGTTTGCGTGGGGATCATCTCCTGCATGGGTGCCGCCGGATCGGGAAATGCCGGTTCCATTACCGGCTCACCGGTAACGGGATCGGTATGCATATTCTGATTTTCGTCCATAAATCGTCCTTTCTGAAAAGACTGAAGGGTAACGCCGGATCAGGCGTTTTTCACAGGGAGCTGCACCTCAAATGCGGTATACTCTCCCTTGACGCTGCGGACAACGATATGTCCTTCGTGCAGATGCACGATCTTTCTTGCAATGGAAAGTCCGAGTCCCAGACCCGTTTTATCCTGACTGCGTGAGGTATCCGTCTTATAGAAGCGGTCAAAGACCTTGGAAAGCTCATCATCCGCAAGCCCCTCGCCGGTATTCTTCACCGTGATGGATGCCATGCCGTTTTCCTTTTGCAGCTCAAAGCTGATGACACCGCCCTCGTTGACGAACTTCACCGCATTTTCAATCAGATTGTACAGCACCTGAAACAGCAGATCTTCATCCGCATAGAGCTGCAGTGCGGCATCCTCCAGACCCTCGACCTCGACATTTTTGTCCGTGATGCGTTTTTCAAACATCAGCACGGTCTTGATCAGGAGCTGACCCACATCAAACTGCTTGGAACGCAGCTGCATTTCACCTGCTTCAAATTTGGAGAGGTTCAGCATGGAATTGACGAGCGTCCGCAGACGGTGGATCTCATCGGCAATGATGCGTGTGTACTTATCGTGCTGCTCCGGCGGGATCGTACCGTCAAGGATACCGTCCGCAAAGCCGCCGATCGTTGTCATGGGAGTCCGCAGCTCATGGGAAACATTCGCCACGAAATTCTTGCGTGTCGTTTCGTTCTGTTCAATGAATTCCGCCATGCGGTTGAGCGTGCAGGCGAACGGATACAGCTCATCCTGCTCCGGAATCTCTGCACGGGCGGAGAATTCGCCCTCGGCATACTGCTCCACGACAGCATTGAGCTTGAGGAACTGCCGGTCAAGACGTGCCGCACCCAGACGAAACAGCATCATGAACAGGAGCATTGCACCCAGCAGACAGACTGCCATCTGGAGCACCAGCGTTCTGGTGTAGCTGATGAGATGGTCTGCTTCACTGACTGCCGCAATATAGAAGCGGTCCTGTGTGCCCTCCGTAGAGGTCAGCATGAACTGGATCACACAGCAAAGTTCCGGCTGGGAGGCATTCTCCGTATAATAGCCGACCTCCATGAAAACATCATTCCGGAGGTAGGGCTTTACCGAGGGAGCAAGCGGACTGCCCTCCCCCTTGGCATGGGGATAGATCTCATCGCCGTTTTCATCGTACAGGTAGACCTGATAATCGTATTCCTGCTCTGCGGTCTGGAGCAGGCTTGTGATCTGCTCGTTGGGGATCCAGTACTTGTTGCCGTAACCTTCGCCGATATTGGCGATCAGGGCTTCGCAGTTCAGCTGCAAAGCGTCCTTGATACTCTTGGTGTAGTTGCTCACAGCACTGCACACCATGATCACACCGGTCAGCAGGATGCCGCAGAACAGGAGGAGCTGCGACAGACGCAGGTACCCCTTCGACAGCATGCTGATGCCGCTGTACTTGTTTTTCTGATTCTGACTCATAGCCGGACAGGACGCTTATTCCTCGTCCGCCTCAAACTTGTAGCCCACGCCCCAGACGGTTTTGAGTGCCCAATGGGGGGAAACGTCCTGCAATTTTTCACGCAGACGCTTGATGTGCACGTCAATGGTTCTGGAATCGCCGTAGTACTCAAAGCCCCAGACCTCATCCAGAAGCTGGTCACGGGTATAGACATGGTTCGGATTGGAAGCGAGGTAGAACAGCAGCTCCAGCTCCTTGGGGGGCGTGTCGAGCACCTTGTCATTGACACGCAGCTCGTATCTGGTCATATTGACCACGAGCTTGTCATAGCGGACTTCCTTGGTTTCCGGCTCGGAGGAATTGGAACCCATGCGTCTTGCGATCGCCTTGATTCTTGCAATGACCTCCTTGGTGTCGAAGGGCTTGGAGATATAGTCATCCGCACCCAGCTCAAGACCCAGCACCTTGTCAAAGGTTTCGTTCTTTGCGGAGATCATGATGATCGGTACATTGGAATTCTTGCGGATCTCACGGCATACCTGTCTGCCGTCCATGGAGGGGAGCATGATGTCGAGCAGTACAATGTCGGGGTTGAGGGCATTGAACTTCACCACTGCCTCCTTGCCGTCATTGGAAATGATCACGCTGTAACCTTCCTTTTCCAGATACATTCTCAGAAGGTCGCAGATATTCTGGTCATCATCTACAACCAGTACTTTTTCGAGTGCCATATTTAGCCAGACTCCTTTCATCTCTTTTATATTTTAGTATGGTACTTCTATCGTTTCCGGATGCTGCCGCTTGGCAGTACATCACTTGTTTACAAATAATTAAAAAGACCCATAATAATTATACATGATTTAGAGGGTAAAACCGTGAATATTATATGAATAATTCGTGTGCATTCTGTAAATTCAAAAGACAAACACCCTCATCATTCATCAGCAAACTATGCTGAATGCGGTATATTTTTCCACAAAAATTGTGCAATGCTACAAAAAAATAAAAATTTGCAAAAATACACTTGATTTTTCCTGCAAAGCTGGTAAAATAGAATGTGTTAGCACTCGAAGTGCAAGAGTGCTAATTCCCCACGAAGGGACAGAATGGGAACAAATATACGAAGGAGGAATAGATTATGACAATCAGACCCTTGTTTGATCAGGTACTCATCAAGATGACAGAGGCTGAGGAAACAACGAAGAGCGGTATCATTCTGGCAGGTACAGCAAAGGAGAAGCCGCAGGTAGCAGAGGTAATTGCAGTGGGTGAGGGCAAGCATGACAACAACGGCAAGCTGATCCCGATGGTGCTCAAGGCAGGCGACAAGGTGCTGACCAGAAAGTACGGCGGCACAGAAGTCAAGCTGGACGGCGAGGAATACACACTGATCTCCCAGAGCGATGTTCTGGCGGTAGTGACTGACTAATAGATAGAAAGGTGAGATTTGATTATGGCAAAGGATATCAGATACGGAGAAGAAGCCAGAAAGGCACTGCAGGCAGGCATTGACAAGCTGGCAGACACTGTCAAGATCACCATGGGCCCGAAGGGCAGAAACGTGGTGCTGGATAAGAAGTTCGGTGCACCGCTGATCACCAATGACGGCGTGACCATCGCAAAGGACATTGAGCTGGAGGATGCATTCGAGAACATGGGTGCACAGCTCGTCAAGGAGGTTGCAACCAAGACCAATGATGCAGCCGGCGACGGTACCACAACTGCAACACTGCTCGCCCAGGCAATCGTGCGTGAGGGTATGAAGAATATCGCAGCAGGTGCAAACCCGATGATCCTGAAGAAAGGTATCGCAAAGGCAGTGGATACTGCTGTTGAGAGCATCGTGGCAAACTCCAAGGCTGTGGAAGGCTCTGCGGACATTGAGAGAGTTGCAACAGTTTCTTCTGCGGATGAGAATGTCGGCAAGCTGATCGCTGAGGCAATGGAGAAGGTAACTGCTGACGGCGTTATCACCATTGAAGAGAGCAAGACTGCGGAGACCTACAGCGAGGTTGTAGAGGGTATGCAGTTCGACAGAGGCTACATCTCCCCCTACATGGTAACGGATACAGAGAAGATGGAAGCGGTTTATGATGATGCTTTCATCCTGATCACAGACAAGAAGATCGCAAGCATTCAGGAGATCCTGCCCCTGCTTGAACAGATCGTGCAGTCCGGCAAGAAGCTGGTCATCATCGCAGAGGACATCGAGGGCGAGGCTCTGACCACCCTGATCCTGAACAATCTGCGTGGTACGTTCAAGTGTGCAGCTGTCAAGGCACCGGGCTTTGGTGACAGACGCAAGGAAATGCTCAAGGACATTGCCATCCTGACCGGCGGTGAAGTGATCACCGAAGAGCTGGGTCTGGATCTGAAGGAAACCACCATGATGCAGCTGGGCCGTGCACGTCAGGTTGTCATCCAGAAGGAGAACACCATTATTGTTGACGGTGCAGGTGATTCCGACGCAATCAAGGCAAGAGTGGCACAGATCCGTGCACAGATCGAAACCTCCACATCTGAATTTGACAAGGAAAAGCTGCAGGAGCGTCTTGCAAAGCTCTCCGGCGGTGTGGCTGTCATCAAGGTTGGTGCAGCAACTGAAATTGAGATGAAGGAAAAGAAGCTGCGTATTGAGGATGCTCTGGCAGCAACCAAGGCAGCCGTAGAGGAAGGCATTGTAGCCGGCGGCGGTACCGCACCGATCAATGCAATTCCGGCAGTCAAGGCACTGATCGCAACCCTGTCCGGCGATGAAAAGACCGGTGCAGAGATCATCTGCCGTGCACTGGAAGCTCCGCTGCGTCAGATCGCACTGAATGCAGGTCTTGAGGGCAGTGTGATCATTGACAAGATCATGGCATCCGACAAGGTGGGCTATGGCTTTGACGCATACAACGAGGAGTATGTGGACATGATCACAGCTGGTATCGTTGACCCGACCAAGGTAACCAGAAGTGCACTCCAGAATGCAGCATCCGTTGCAGCAATGGTACTGACCACAGAGAGCCTTGTTGCAGACATCAAGGAGCCTGAGGCTGCTCCGGCAATGCCGGCTGGCGGTATGGGCGGGATGTATTAATCGCAGCACGGAACCCGTGCGGGTGATTCGCATGGGGAAGTGAACCGGTAAGACTGGTTTACTGCTCACGACGAGGGTTTGGCAAACCGCATGTTCCTTATGTGCTTCGCACAAGCGGAACATAGCTATTGAAGGTAAAGCAAAAGGACGATGCGTCTTGCATCGTCCTTTCAGCTTGTCAAAAAATTCATTTTGTTTCTGCATTCGCAGAAAGGAAAGACAGAATGAGCGAACAGTAAGGGGGAGTTTTTTGCAAAAAAACTCCCCCTCTCTTTCAAACAGTCCACCGGACTGTTTGAAAGATTCACCCCTGAAAAAAGCGACGGCATTAGGAGATTTCGCTCACTGCGGTGAGCGACAAGGGGACTCCGTCCCCTTGACCCCTGCGACCTTTTTGAAAAAAGGTCGATCAAAAACTTTTGTCCTTGCCTTCGGC
>JAFTQJ010000091.1 GCA_017462785.1 Oscillospiraceae bacterium
AGAGTTAAACACAGGGCAAAAATGAATTGTGAATCATCAGGATTCCAAGGGGCGGCAGCCCCTTGGTCGGAGCCGGTGCGAAGCACCGGCTCTATTTCCCCCTCCCCAAAGGGGAGGGGGTGAGTGAGGGGGCTGCCGCCCCCTTATACCCGTCCTCTTGCAGAGAGCTTTTTCATAAATGAAAGGACGAAAGATCCCATCTATACCATATTTTTATACACAGGAGGAAACGATTATGAAAAAGAGAATGACTGCAATGATGATGACCGCCGCAATGGTACTGACAACGCTCACGGGCTGCGGCTATGCAATGGAATATGACGGTGCGACCCTTGAGATCAGCATGGGCAATTCGTGGAGGAATACCGAGGTCGAGGGCGTGAAATCCGGCTACAACCCCGTCCATGCATGGGGAAACTGTATGCTTCTGTCGAGATCCGACACCCAGAGAACGCATCAGGATCGTTTCCAGTTCATCAACACCGAAACCGGAGAATCCGTGGAATTCAAGTCGAAAGCCGCCGAGGAACGCACCACGGCAAGCAATTTTGTCGGATGCAATACGGTCATTGAATATGATGACGGCACTGTCGGGCTTGTCATGTATGAACACAATCGCCGTGAGGATACATTTGTCCGCTACTGCATCGAGGTCTATGACGAGCATATGAATTATCTTCGCACGGAGGAGATCCCCGAGGAATTTCATCAGAACGCCTATATCAACTGCTGGGCGGACAATCAGGGGAACTGGTATGTTGAAAGCGGCAGCACCCTGACGACCTACAACAGCAAGTACCAGAAATACGGCGATATTCCGCTGCCGGCAGGGACTTACATTGATGAGATGGTCAGAGGCAAAGCGGATGGTACGATGTATGCGAGCGTTGTGAAAAACGACAACGGCGGTGATTATTACGAGATCTACGAAATCAACGGCAAGGAACGTACCATCGAAAGCACGGGCGTGTTCAATCATCTGGAGTATGTCGAAAAATACGTCAGCCATGACCATATACAGTCGTACCTTGTTGCCGATTTTGTCGGCGGCGGCAATGGCTATGATTTCTGCTGGAACGGCTCGGATGGTCTTTACGGCTACAAGGACGGCGAGGAAAGCAAGGTCATCAGCTGGATCAATTCGGATTTCCCCGTGGGCGAGGTGTCCGAAGCCTACTTCATGGACAATGGTTCTGTGGTCGCACTGACGGGCAGGATCGCATCACATCAGTACTACCTCTGCACACCCCGTACAGAGGAGGAGATCGAAAACACGGAGCTGATCAGCCTGTCCACGCTCGGACTGCTCGCCCCAATGGAAAACGCTGTGATCGACTACAACAAGGCGGAAAACGGCTACCGCATCGTGGTGGTGGATTACAACCAGTACAACACCGATGAAGATGATACGCTGGGCAAGCAGAAATTGCAGGAGGACATGCTGGACGGCATCGTGGCGGATATGGTCTGCACGGACGGCATGCACTTTGAGAATCTCGCAAACAAGGGTATTTTCGCCGACTGGTATGATCTCATGGATGCGGATGAATCTTTCAATCGTGAGGATTACCTCCAGAATTTCTTCCACGCCTATGAATACGATGACAAGCTTCAGCGGCTGGCGGTGCAGTATTCCGTACATGCGGCAATGGCAAAAACGCAGTTTGCCGGAGAGGAGGAGGGACCCAGCCTGTCGGAATATGCAGAACTGATGAGCCGCATTCCGGCAGGGATGGATTTCTATGATTTCTACAATCGTGAGATGTTCATGGAGCAGTATTTCCAGAATTATATGAACGCCTTTGTGGATGCCAAGAACGCTAAGTGCTATTTTGATACCCCTGAATTTGCACGGATTCTGGACATGATTGGCACATTGCCGACATGGGAAGAGCTGGGCAGGATGGACGAATCCGATCAGGCAAACCGGATGCCGAGTTATTTTGAAAGCCACCTTGCGTTTCAGGAAGACCGTGCTTTCATTCAGGATGCGGTGTTCTGCCAGCCCATTCATTTCCGCAGGGAGAACCGCCTGACATTCCATGATGAGCCTGTGACGATGGTGGGCGTTCCGATGGATTATGACGAGGGCAACGGCGGCTTGTTCCGTGCGGATTTCACGGTATCCGTGAATGCCCAGTCCGAACAGCAGGCGGCGATCTGGGATTTCATGAAGCATCTGCTTGAGGAGGAATACCAGTCCAGCCTGAACGACTCCCTTCCCGTGCACAGGGGTGCACTGGAAACGAAGCTCAATGACACCATGCACATGGTATCCGCAACAGCATTTTTCGGCATGAGCGAAGTCCCGATCGGCGAATCCAACGAAGAAGAAATGGGCAGATTCCGCACCTATCTCGAAGGCATCCAGACCGCTTTCTATTTCAATGAGCGTGTCTATGACATCATGATGGAGGAGATCGAAAAATACCTCGCCGGCGACTGCACCGCCGCCGAATGCGGAAAGCTCATCCAGAGCAGAGTGAGCATTTATCTGAGTGAGCAGTCCTAATTTGAAAAAGATAATATCAGGAATGAAAGACCCTTACTACCGCCCAAAGCAAGCCCTCAACAAAATCGACAAAGGGGGGCAGTTTCGCAGGATTCCCCCCATAACGAATAAACCATAGAAAAGGAGTAACCACCATGAAAAAAACAAAACTTTCCGCATTCATCCTCGCCCTCACCATGGCATCAGGCATATTCACCGCCTGCGGAGGGCAGACCGAATTCACCGACACCACCAATGAAACCGATACCTCCGGCGAAATCATCCTCGGAGAGGACGGAACGGATGCAGCGGATCTGCTGTACAACTCCTACCGGATGACGGAGCTTGCGGATTGTCCGCCGAAGCTCGAAAGCCATGACGCTGTGGGGAATATCCTCATCCAGTCGAGCTATGACAGCATGGCAAAAACAACAACCCTCCATTGGTACAATGCCGAAACCGAGGAAAGGGGCGAATTTGTCCCCCAGTGTGCAGCGGACAAGGTCGCAAGCAATGATATGAGTGCCCATGTCCTGAACCTGTATGACGGCAGGATCGGCATCCTGTGTATGATCAGCAATCAGCTGAAAACAGAGGTGGAGGTCGATCGCCGCTGTATCGAGATCTACGATGACAAGCTGAATTATATCGAAACCATCGAGATTCCCGAGGAGGTTGCACAGGGACAGTTCCTCTACAACGGCAGCTTTACCGTGGACGGAGAGGGGAATTATTACTGCATCGCCTATGACGTGAATACGCAGACGAATAGCATCGAATGCTATGACAAGTCGTTCCAGTATTACGGGAATATCACCTATCCGACCAATCTCATGCTTCGGGGATTCCTACAGGGCGGACATGGTGAGATCTATGCACAGATGATGAATCAGGATTACAAAACCAATGAGGAATACTACAAGATCTACCGTCTGGATGCCGTGGAGAGAACCTGCACGGAGGTCGGAAAACCCATCAGCGGACGTGGCTGGATGGGTGTGAATTTCTACACCGGAACAGGGGAATATGATTTCTACTATTCCGATGATTACGGCATCTATGGTGTACAGGACGGTAATTTCACCTGCGTGATGAACTACATCAATTCCGACATTGCCGTTGGGACGGTCTTTGATTATGCACCGTTTGCAAATGGTTCGTTCTATCTGCGGACGCTGGAGGGGAACATCTGGCAGGAAAAGAACAACATCGCCGTCCGGCGTACTCCCGAAGAATACGCCGGTACGGAGCTGATCACGCTCTCCACGGTCGGCATGTATGACCGTCTGGAGGATATTGTCATTGCCTACAACCGGCAGGATACCGGCGTCCGCATCATTTTGCAGGACTATGCGGATTACAATACATCGGAGGATCAGACCCTCGGACATGCAAAGCTGCGTGAGGATCTCCTTGACGGCATTGTGGCGGATCTGGTCTGCACGGATGGTCTGAATTTCGAGAGCCTTGCCGGAAAGGGGCTGTTTGCGGATTGGTATGAACTGATGGACGCAGACCCCGAATTCCATCGTTCGGATTATCTGGAAAACTATTTCACAAGCATGGAATACGGCGGAAAACTTCAGAAGCTGGGCGTTTCGTTCCGCCTGCATACGGCGGCGGCAAAGACGGAGCATGTGGGCGAAAAGCAGGGCAGAACCCTTGCAGAATTCATGAACCAGCCGCTTGCGGACGGCATGGAGCTGTTTCAGTTCTACAACCAGCAGTTTGCGACGGATTTCTGGTTCAAAGCGGCACAGAGCAGCTTCATCGACCGGAAGAATGTGAAGTGCTATTTCGATACCCCCGAATTTGTGCAGCTTCTGGAAATGATCAAGGGCTATTCCACGGACGAATACACGGGCATCTGGATACAATCCGCACCTGGCGAACAGCCGCCCGTGGATGTGGAAGCATTTCTGGAGGATCGTGCATTGGTGAAGCTCTGCACCTTCTCCGAGCCGATCGACTATTACGCAACGATCCGCACCGCATTCCGTGACACGCCCATCACACTCATGGGCTATCCGACCATGGAGGGCAATGCCGGCGGCGTGTTCCAGAGTGATTTCACCCTCTCCGTGAATGCCCAGTCCGAGAAGAAGGAAGCCGTGTGGGATTTCATGAAATACCTCCTCTCTGAGAAATTCCAGAAAAAGCTGAACGGCCCGATGCCCATTCACAGGGCGATTCTGGAGGAAAAGCTCACACTTGCAACAAAAATGGTCGGTGCAACGGAATTCTATGGCGATACGAGTGTGAACATCGGTGCGGCGACGCAGGAAAGCATGGACACGCTCTACGCCTGCATCCAGCAGATCGACACAGCATTCTATTATGATGCCACAGTGGAGCAGGTACTCCGTGAGGAAATGGAAATGTTCCTTGCAGGCGATCAGACCGCAGAACAGGCGGCAAAGATGATGCAGTCGAGGGTATCCATTTATCTGAGCGAGCAGTCCTGAGCAGCGAAGCACCGGCTCTATCTCCCCCCTCCCCTTGGGGAGGGGGTGGGGGCAGTTTCGCAGGACTTTCCCAAAAGTCCCCCGCAACGAACAAACCAAAGAAAAGGAGCAACCACCATGAAAAAAACAAAACTTTCCGCATTCATCCTCGCCCTCACCATGGCATCAGGTATACTCACAGGCTGCGGCGGAATGGAGCAGGAGGACGGCTCCACTCTTGAAATCCCGTTTGAGAATTCCTACCGCACAACACAGCTCACAGATGCATGGAACTGGCTTCTGATGGACACCATCGGAGAGAATGCATTCTTCGTCAGGAAGCCAACCCCCACACAGGCAAATACTGTCAGGCTCATGGTGCAGAACACCGTCACCGGAGAAACCGCAGAATTTGAACCAGCCATCAACAGCGAACGGCAGAAAGCCACCAATTACACCAGAGCCTATATGTTCCTTGACAAAGGCGATGGCAAGACCGGCATCGTCTGCACGGAATTTGAGTACAACATGAATAACAGCGAGGAAACCGTCGTCCGCCGGTGCATCGAGGTCTATGATGCTGACTGGAATCTGGTGGAGGTCGAGGAGATTCCGGAGGGATTTGCACTTGACCAGACCCTCGGCATGAAATGGAGCAGAAAATGCACCCTCACCGATGCACAGGGGAACTGGTATCACTGCGATCCGAGCCAGCCCGTCATTCATACCTATAACAGCCAGTATCAGAAATACGGCGAAATCAGGCTGACCAATCCGGAGGAGAGCATCAGCAGCTTTGTCAATGGTGCGGACGGTGCCGTCTATGTATCCGCTGCATTCTGGGATGCTATGAGCGGCGATCAGATCATCCACGTCTACCGCCTCGATGCCGAAAACCGCACAGCGGAGGAACTGAACCTTAACGATATTCCCGATAGGCAGGAGTTGACAAGCCTTGTGGACGGCAGCGGCGATTACCTCTTTTACTACATCACCGCTGAACGCATGTACGGCGTGACCGCAGAGGGCAATGCACAGGAAGTCATCCACTGGAACAATTCTGATTTTGTCCGCCGGAGCATTGTGGAATGCGAACCGCTGCCCGATGGAAAATTCCTCCTCGGCGAAACCACGAGCAACGCAGGCATGATGGAGGGTGATACCTTCTATGTTGCCGAGCAGCGGACGGAGGAGGATGCCGCTGACATCCATTTCATGACCCTTGCCGCCGTGGATCTTTCCTATGGATTGGAGGAAGCCGTCCTCGACTACAACAGGCAGGAAACCGGCTGGCGTATCATGATGGTCGATTATCCCGATACTGAAACGCTCAAAGCGGATATGCTTGACGGCATTGTTGCGGATATCATCTGCACCCAGAATCTGCATTTTGAGAATCTTGCATCCAAGGGACTGTTTGCCGACTGGTATGCCCTCATGGATGCGGACGAGGATTTCAGCCGTGAGGACTACCTCCCGAATTTCTTTGAAGCCCTCGAATATGACGGCAAGCTTCTGCGGCTGACTTATGATTATCAGGTGGAAACCTATTTTGCAAAAACAGAATTTGCACCGCAGAAGGAATCCTACACCGCCGCCGATTATATGGATCTGTTGGAAGCAACACCGGACAGCATGTTCGCCGTCCCGTTCATCGGTCGGAATAACGTGACGGACTGGCATCTGTATGAAATGATGGATGCGTTCGTGAACTGGCAGACCGGCGAATGTGCTTTCGACAGTCCGGAATTTGTCCGTGCCCTCCAATGGGCGGAAAGCCTGCCGGAGAACCGGACAGCGGAGGATATGGAATTTTTCGAGTCGGTTGACAAGCTCTTTCTGAGCGATCGGGCACTTCTGCGGCTGTCCGTCATCAGCCAGCCCATCCGCTGGCATATCATCCGGAGGGCGTATTTCGGGGATGCGGAGATCACCCCCGTCGGCATCCCCATGTATGCAGGGCAGGAGGGCAACGGCGGCACGTTCCTCATATCCGACAGTGTTTCCGTCAATGCACAGTCGCAGTACAAGGATGCTGCATGGGATTTCATGAAGTATCTGCTCTCTGAAGAGTACCAGAAAGGGCTGACGGACTCCATGCCCATTCACATCGGTACACTTGATGAAAAGCTTGCACTTGCCACAAAAATGAGTGCGGCTTCGGAACAGTACAGGGATATGACAATCGTCAATGTCGGGGCGGCATCGGAGGAGAGCATGGCGGAGCTGCGGGATTACATCTGCAAGATCGGCAGAGTATCCATCCAGCATGGCACGGATGCACAGGAACACCTTGCTACCATCCTTTCAGAGGAGATCGAACGCTATTTCGCCGGCGGCTGTACAGCGGAAGCATGTGCAGAAGCCATCCAGTCAAGGGCAAGCATTTATCTGAGCGAGCAGTCCTGAGCGGCAAAGCCCCCAAATGGGGTTCCAAGGGGCGGCAGCCCCTTGGTCGGTGCCGTTGCGAAGCACCGGCTCTGTCACCACCTCCCCTTGGGGAGGTGGTGGGGGTGGGGCAGTTTCGCAGGACTTTCCCCAAAGTTCCCCGCAACGAACAAACCAAAGAAAAGGAGCAATCACCATGAAAAAAACAAAACTTTCCGCATTCATCCTCGCCCTCACCATGGCATCAGGTGCACTCACAGCCTGCGGAGCACAGAACGAATCAATCAGAAGTGACAGCGAGAACAGCCGGCAAACAGAGCAGAAAGAGGACATCGTCCTGACAATTGCCGTAAACGGTACGCCGGATATGCAGGATGTCATTGATGCATTCAATGCCGCAGAGAATGGCTATCGGATCGAAATGAAGCAGTACAGGGAGCTTACCGGAGCCGATGGTCTGCCGATCACCTATACGGACGAAGAAGCACAGTATGCGGATATGGAGATTTTACAGGACATCATCAATACTGACGAGATCGACATTATTTGCAGCCAGAGCTTTTTCAACAACGTCTATTATGAGATCCTCAAAAACAAGGGAGCTTATGCCGATCTTTACCAGTTCATGGCGGAGGATACAGAGGTGAACACCGATACGCTCAACCGGCATGTGCTCAGCCTGAATGAGGTGGACGGAAAACTCTGCTCCCTCCCCACATTCTACGGCATTACGACAATGATCGGTGAAACACAGTATGTGGGTACAAAGGAAAACTGGACAGTGGATGAGTTCATTTCCCGCTGGGAGCAGATGCCGGGGAATGCCACGATCAGCAATTCAAGACAGAGCGAGAACGTCTACTATGTGATGCTCCGGAATAATCTGGAAGCCTTTGTGGATCATGAACATGCACAGGTGCATTTTGATTCCCCCGATTTCAAACGCCTGCTGGAATTCTGCGGCAGCTTTGAAAGCAATCATGGGCAGAAGGGTACCTATGACTACGATGCACCGCAGTTTGTGCAGGAATTCTACATAGACGGATTCATGGGTGCCGATGGTGCGGCTCAGGGGGATTTTTATGACGACGGCAGACGATATACCATGGTCGGTTTTCCCTCTGCTGACGGGGACGGTGCATTCCTCTCTGACAGGGCATACAGCTATGCCATCAGTGCCAAATCCTCGCCGGATGAGCAAAAAGGTGCATGGGAGTTTATCCGTTCATTTGTGACCTACGAATACCAGATGTCCCATGTGATTCCGCTGGTGGATGACGGTCATCCCGATGGTCCACGCTATTCCTCTGAAATAGGGCTATGTATCAACAACAGAGCATTTGAAGAAACCGCAAAGGGCATTATGGACGGCACATACTACGGTGGTACTTATGAGGATAAAGGAAAAGAATACGAGATCACCCTCCCGACACAGGAGGACTATGAAAGGCTGACCGCCTACATTCAGAGCATCCAACGCTGGGAAACCAGAAGTCATGGACCTCTGTGGAATATCATCAATGAGGAGATTATGTACTATTTCTCCGGCGAAAGAACGCTGGATGAAACCGTAGAGCTGATCCAGAGCCGTGCGTCCATCTGGATTTCGGAGCAGTCCTGAGTAGCGAAGTACCGGCTCTATCTCCCCCCTCCCCTTGGGGAGGGGCAATCTTTGGGATTCTAACCCCAGAAAAACTTTTTTGACAAGCACCGTCCCCTGCAAACAGTTTCGTCATAATAGATAAATGAGAACAGCAAAATTACAGCATTTCACCAAAAATTGAAAATCTGAGCAGAAATGTGTCAGGAATGACGCTTCTGATGTGTATTAAGGGTATGAACCAATCGTTCGTACCCTGATTTTTTATGATAAAGGAGCGTATCAATATGAAAAAGATAAGAATTTTCGCATTTACCCTTGCCCTCACCATGGGCATTTCCGCATTCACCGGATGCTCCGGCATCGGCGGTATCCGGAAGGAGGACGGTGCAACACTGGAAATCAGCATGGACAATTCATGGAGCACTGAGCAAGCAATGCAGAACATGAGCCACGGTCCGCTTTTCAATCTCGGAAACCACCTGCTGTGTGCGAAATACCTGAACAGCGGCGGCACGGAATACCTCTGGTATGATATGGAAAGCGGCGAAAAAACACGCTTCCAAGCCAAGGTCTATGACGAGATCGACCCTCTGGAGCGTGTCAGCACACAGGAACTGCTCCTGCCGGACGGCAATATCGGCGTTTTCTGCCAGATCTACCAGAACCTCGGCGGCGGTGAAATGGAGATCCACCGCCAGTGCATCGAGGTCTATGACCGTGGGATGAACTACCTCGAAACCCGTGAAGTGCCGCTGGATTTCGGCACGCATCCGGATTTCCCCGATGAACGCTCCCACCATCACAGGATGATGGACGGAAACGGCAACTGGATCATCTGCCACAGCAATTGGGATACCGGAGCATTCCTGCTCGAAAGCTTCAACAGCAATTTTGAACGATACGGCGAGATCGAATACAGCGTTTCACAGGACCGCACCCACCACAGCGTCCCGAATCTCTTCAACGGTACCGATGGTACTGTTTACATGGTCATCCACTGCGGTGACATCGGGGAATATTACGAGAAAGTCTACCGTCTGGATGCAGAAAACCGCACCTGTGAGGAAACGAAGATGACCATTCCCTTCGAGAACGGTCAGTCCGCCGGCTGCTTCCGTGCAGGTACACAGGATTATGATTACTGCTACTGCACCTACTACGGCTTGTACGGCGTGAAGAATGACGAGCGTGTCAAGATCGTGGACTGGATCAATTCCGATTTCATGCCCGGCGAGGTGAGCTGGTTCCTTCCGATGGAGGACGGCACGTTCATTTTGCGGGATCAAAGCAACCGCTATTGGAAAGCTGTTCCCCGTTCACAGGAGGAGATCGAGAGCACCAAGCTCATCAGCCTTGCCACTGTGGAGCATTCGGAGGATCTGATCGATGCGGTCATGGACTACAACCGTGAGGACTCCGGCTACCGCATCATCGTCAAGGATTACAGCGAGTACAACACCATGGAAAACCCGAACCTCGGCTATGAGGTCATGAAGGAGGACATGCTTGACGGCAAGGTTGCGGACATCATCTGTCCGGACGGCGTGAACTTCGAGAGCCTTGCCGGAAAGGGGCTTTTCGCCGACTGGTATGATTTCATGGATGCGGACGAGGAATTCAGCCGTGATGACTACCTCCCGAACTTCTTTGAAACGATGGAGTATCACGGAAAGCTCCAGCGGCTCGGCTTCTCCTATACCATCGAAACCGCGGCCGCACAGACACAGCTTGCCGGAGAGGAGCAGGGGCAGAGCCTTGGTGAGCTGCTCACGACTGCACAGGAAAAGGGAATCGACTTTGTGACCTATTCACCGGCAGAATTTCTGACCCAGACATGGCTCCGCAATCTCCAGACCGGCTGTATTGACCGTAAAACAGCGGAATGCTGTTTCGATTCTCCGGAAGTTGTGCAGCTGCTCGAACTGCTCGGGAGCATTCCCAAGGGGGACGCTTTCTATGCAGCTGTGGAGGCTGGGGAGTATGCTCCGGGCTATGAGAGATCGTGGCGTGACGGTTCCGTACTGCTGGAAGTGAAGAGCATCGCCCAGCCCATTGATCTTCGTGCGGTCCGCCGGCATGATTTCGGCGATGCGGACATTACCCTGACGGGCTTCCCGATGGTGCAGGACGAGGGGAACGGCGGTGTGTTTGCACCTCTGTTCACCGTCTGTATCAATGCCCAGTCCACGGAGCACGAAGCGATCTGGGATTTCATGAAATTCTTCCTGACCGAGGACTACCAGCAGCATTTGTATGAGTCCATGCCCATCCATGAGGGTGCATTTGAACACAAGCTCGAAGAAGCCGAGGGTATGGTGACGGCAAGTGTCGGAATGGCACCCGGAACCTTTATCGGAGAGATGGAGGAATGGGAATCCGACCTCCTGCGTGAGTATGTACACGGCATCCGCAAGAGCATTTACTATGACCATAGAATTCAGGACATCCTGCTGGAGGAAGCCGAGAAAATGCTCGCCGGCGACCAGACACCGCAGGAATGTGCGGAGATGATGCAGAGCAGAGTGAGCATTTATCTGAGTGAGCAGTCTTGATTGAAAAGTAAATTTCAGGAATTAAAGACCTCTACTACTGCCTAAAGCAAGCCCTCAACAAAATCGACAAAGGGGGTTGGGGTGACGGAAGGGGTGTGCAGAGGGGAAACCAGAGGGGCAGGGGGAAATGTCGATTTTGCAAAAGTGCACCAGTGGCTAAAAAAGACTTCCAGTGCTTAGTCTTTGCCCCCTGCCCCTATGGTGTCCCCTTTGCATCCTGTGGGAAAGCCGCAAATGAAAGAAATACAATCAGAAGAACGGAAAACCAGTTTGAAGCGGTTGACAGCGTTTCACAAACAAAAAAAGGAGCAATCACCATGAAAAAAACAAAATTTACCGCATTCATCCTCGCCCTCACCATGGGCATTTCCGCATGCACCGGATGCTCCGGCATCGGCGGTATCCAGAAAGAGGACGGTGCAACACTCGAAATCAGCATGGACAATTCGTGGCACATCGAACCGACCCTTCAGAGCGTGACGCATGATCCGCATTTTGCCGCCGGCACGCATGTGCTCTGCTCCAAAGTCCTGCCCAATACCGGAGAATCCGAATACTGCTGGTATGACCTCGAAACCCAGACCAAAACCCGATTCAAGCCGCAGTGCGGTGAGAATCTCGAACCCCTCGAACGTGTGCATTCTGCCCCGATCGAATTTTCTGACGGGACATTCGGTATCGTCTGCATGATCTATCAGGGTCTCGGCGGCGGCGAGATCGAGGTGCACCGCCGCTGTATCGAGGTCTATGACGCAGACCTGAACCTCCTCGAAACCCGTGAACTGCCGCTGGAGCTGTTCGGGGATGATTATTTCCGCCCAAGGGAGACCTTTGCCGACAAGGATGGCAACTGGTATGTCATGCGTGCCGATGAATCAACGAACTATGAGCAGCTGATCCACTGCTACAACAGCGATTTCCAGCTCTACGGCAGAGCCGAACCGCCGTCGGATATGTTCAATTATCTGTTCGCCACGGCGGATGGTACGGTTTATGCAAGCTATAATCACTTTGACAATGTCGGCGGTGCTTATGAAAAGCTCTACAAGCTCGATGCTGTCAATCACTCCGCAGAACCGTCCTCCCTGACGCTTGAAAGTGCACACGGTTACATGATGGGCACCAACGGCTATGATTTCTACTACCAGACGCAATACGGCATTTTCGGCGTGAAAGGGGAGGAAACCACACAGCTTGTCAACTGGATCAACTCCGATCTGATGAGTGTTTATACCTGCATTCCGGTCGATGACGGCACGTTCATTGTGAGTGACAACAGCGGCTACTGGCATCTCACGCCCCGTACACAGGAGGAGATCGACAGCATTCAGACGATCACCCTTGCGGCGGTTGATCTGCACACCTGGCTGCTTGGAGACATTATGAACTACAACCGTGAAGAAACCGGCTACCGCATTCTGGTCAAGGACTACGGCGAATACGACACCCCCGACGAACCGCACAAGGGCTATGAGATCATGAAAGAGGACATGATGAACGGCATCATTGCGGACATGATCTGTGCGGACGGACAGAATTTCGAGAGCCTTGCGAGCAAGGGGCTTTTCGCCGACTGGTATGAGCTGATGGACGCAGACCCCGAGTTCAACAGGGAGGACTATTTCCAGAATTTCTTTGAAGCCTACGAATACAAGGACAAGCTCCTGCGGCTTGGTGTGAACTGCGAGATCATGACGAGCATTGCCAAGACGGAATATGCAGGGGAAACGCAGGCGCTTTCCCTCGGAGAGCAGCTCGACATCCCCCTGCAGGAGGGCATGGACAGATGGATCTATTCGCCTGCAGAATATCTTGCAGAAACATGGATGCGGAACTTCCAGACCGGCACGATCAACAGAGAAACGGCGGAGTGCTATTTTGATTCGCCGGATTTTGTGAGGCTTCTGGAAGAGCTGAACCGCATTCCGGGGGAGGATGACTTCTATCTGACGATGAATGATAATTATGGTGTCAACTACAAAACCAACTGGACGGAAGATCGCGTGCTGTTCATGTCCAATGATATATCCATCACCGATCCCATCGCCATCCGCACGATCAGACGGTACTATTTCGGCGATGCGGACATTACCCTGACCGGATTCCCGATGGTGCAGGCGGAAAACATGGATCGGGGGAATGGCGGTGTCTTCAATACGGCGTACACCGTATCCATCAATGCACAGTCCACAGAAAAGGAGAAGATCTGGGATTTCATGAAGTATCTGCTTTCGGAGGAGTACCAGAAGGACATGTCCCTGCCCGTCCACAGGGGTGCACTGGAATTTCAGATCGAACAGGCGGAGCATAATGTCACCTTTATGGCGTTCGGAGAAATGTTCGTCGGTGCACTCGAACCGTGGGAATCCGACATTCTCCGTGACTACATCGAGGGAGTCCGCACCTGTTCCTATTACGATTACAGGGTGCATGACATTCTGCTGGAAGAAGCCGAGAAAATGCTCGCCGGCGACCAGACACCGCAGGAATGTGCAGAGATGATGCAGAGCAGAGTGAGCATTTATCTGAGTGAGCAGTCGTAAGCTGCGAACTGCTGCCAATATCTGCCGAAGCACCGCAGCGAACAAATTACGGAAGGAAGGCGATCCTATGAAAATCACAAAATTATCCGCCCTTATATTCTCCGCCCTGCTCCTGTACACCGGATGCGGAAATGTCCCCACAGAAACCCCTGCCCCGACTCAATTGCAGGGGGAGGGGACAGCCGTGACGGAATCCGATGACAATATCGTCATCCGACTTGCCGTCAACAAATACATGGGCTATGAGGTGGACAAAGCCATCAAGGAATTCAATGCACTCGACAATGGCTACGAAATCGACAAGATCGTTTACAACCACGAAAATGTCTACAATTCCGGCAATGCCATTCGCTCTGCGGACATGAAACTGCAAATGGATATTATGAACGGCGATGTGGTGGATATGGTGGCGGACTGTGCTTTCGAGGAGATCAGCCGCTATGAGATCCTCACAGAAAAAGGTGCATTTGCTGATCTGAATCCGTTTCTGGACGGTGATACAGGAGCAGACCGCAGTGAACTCCATGCCCACGTTCTGGAGCTTCACCAGATGGAGGGAAAGCTTTACCAGATGCCCATGTATTTCAATATCGAAACAGTAATGGGACTTCGGGAAGATGTTGGTACAAAGGAAAACTGGACATTTGATGAGATGCTCACACACTGGGAGGCAATGCCGGAGGGTGCTGTCTTTTCCAGCAATAATACAAAGGACTATGTTTATATGGCTTTGATCCGTGGTAATTTGAGTGCATTTGTGGATTATGAAAATGTCACCTGTTCCTTTGATTCACCGGAGTTTATCAGAATGCTGGAATTCTGCAATAGTTTTCCTGAAACACCGAATGCCTATCTGGACTACAATCCCGATAGGATGCCAATTTTTCTGACAAAGCGTACTTTCATGGGCTTTTACAATTACCATTATGAAATCAATTCAAATTACTTTCCGCTTCCGGAAATCAATTACACCTTTGTCGGCTATCCCTCCGAAGATGGACAGGGTTCTTTCATTGATACCGTGCGTGAACGGTACAGCATCTGTGCTTCTGCATCGCCCGAAGTACAGGAAGGTGCATGGGAATTTATCAGTTATATGCTTGATGAAGATTTTCAGTATGCACACGACAGCCTCTACCATGAATTATCCGGTCCGGATGTCAACTGCGGATTCCCTGTGAATATCGCCGCATTTGAGCGGAAAGCGAATGATCTTTTGATTCATGAGGGAGAACCTCATCTGATTTTGGAAGTCGAAGGCGAACGTGACATCGGCTATCTCACACAGGCAGAATATGACCGCCTTGTGACATTCATAGAAAGTCTGTCCCGCATGAATTCCCATGTTGATCGTACCACATGGAATATCATCGAGGAGGAAATCGGCGGTCTGTTCGCCGGAGAACGTACCGCCGAAGAAGTGGCAGAATCCATTCAGTCACGAGTGGAAATTCTCATCAGCGAACGATCCTAAAGGAGGCACATTTATGAAACTTACAAAAATATCCGCATTCACATCCGCCCTCAGCATCCTGCTGACAACCCTCACCGCCTGCGGAGGACTTCAAAAAGAACCCGATGGTGCAACACTTGAAATCGACCTGTCCAATTCCTACCGCTCCGAGCAGATTCTGGAGGATGAAGATGTGACCATCCAGATGTCCTCCGGCAATACGATCGTCTATCAGCAGTACGAGGCTTCTGCAAGAGAAAGCAATCTCTTCCGGTATGATCTGGAAACGGGGGAAAAACAGGAATTTGCTGTTCCGTTTGAGAAGAATGCCGAAAGCGGCAGGGCTGTGAGCCTTGGCACGATCGAGCCTTACGGGGACGGCGGCTATGCGGTTCTGTTCAATAAGCACAGCACTTCTTTGAATTATTCCGGCGATACCGATGTCGAGCATACGGTCGAATACTATGACAAGGACTTAAACCTCGTGGAAACTGTCGCCATACCGGAGGGCTTTTCGCAGGATACCCCCGTCTGGTCGGAACGCATCTGCACGGACGCAGACGGCAACTGGTATGTCTTTTCCTATGAGAATCCCGATCAGGGCATGAACCCGAAGCTCGAAGCCTACAACAGCAAATTCCAGAAATACGGCACGATCTCCCTTCCGGCAGGCAGTGAGCTGCACAATCTGATCACCGGTGCGGACGGCAATGCCTATGCAATTTTCCGTGTCGGCGAATACGGCTCATGGCTCCAGCCCGTGAAGCTTTCCGCAGAGGACAAGAGTTATGAGGACATCGGCAGACCGCTCACAAATCCCAACATGGGCTTTGCAGTAGCGGGGGCAGGGGAGTATGATTTCTTCTATAGTGATGAGTACGCCATCTACGGCTGGAATGACGGCGAATCCACGGAGGTTGTCAACTGGGTCAATTCCGATTTTGACGATGTCTATTATCTCTATCCCGTTCTCGATGACCAGTTTGTGGTGCATGTTTTACCGATGGGCAGCCGGATGGAAACATGGCTCCTCGAAAAACGTACACAGGAGGAGATCGACAATACCCAGTGCATCAGCCTTGCCGTACACAACCTCCCTCAAAGCCTGAAACAGGCGGTCATGGACTACAACCGCACAGCGGACGGATACCGTATCATGATCAAGGACTACGGCATGTACAACAGCGACGAAAACGACTGGAAAGGCGGCATGGAGCTGTTCCGGCAGGATATGCTGGACGGCATCGTGGCGGATATCATCTGTGCCGATGAAATGCGGTTTGACAGCCTTGCGAGCAAGGGACTTTTTGCGGACTGGTATGATTTTATGGAGGATGACAAGGAATTCCACAAGGACGATTACCTGACGAATTTCTTTGAAGCCTACGAAACGAACGGCAGACTCCAGCGTCTTGGCACATCGTTCACTGTCATCACAGCGGCGGCAAAAAGTGAATATGCCGGCAAGGAACAGGGAATCACCGTATCGGAACTGATGGCTCTGCGTGATACCCTGCCGGAGGGGATGGAGCTGTACGGGCTTTACAACAAGGAATGGATGATCCAGAATTATTTCTGCAATACGCAGAACAGCTTTGTGAACAGAAAAACAGGGGAGTGCCATTTCGATACGCCCGAATTTGCGGCGATTCTGGAAATGTTACGGGATTATCCCGAAATGGGAGCAGCAGGACTGCGTGCGGTGCAGAACGATGAGATCCTGCTCTATGAGTATGCCTTCCGCCAGCCGATCGGCTACCATGCACTCAAATCCGTGGTGTTCAAGGAGGATGACATGACCCTGCTCGGCTATCCGATACCGGAGAACATGGAGGGCAACGGCGGTATTTTCCAGACGGATTATACGATCTCCGTGAATTCTGAATCGAAGTATCAGGAGATCGTCTGGGACTTTGTCAAGCACATGCTCTCGGAGGACTACCAGAAGAAGCTGACCGATTCCATGCCCATACACAGGGCAAGTCTGGAGGAGGATATGCTCACTGCCACGAAGCAGTCTTTGCAGATGATGTATTTTGAATCGGGTGAAGTGAATGTCGGCAATGCCACGGAGGAGGAAATGGCGGCATTCTATGACTATGTGCAGAATATCCGCACCTGCTGGTACTACGATGAAGCAGTCTACAACATCCTCTGGGAGGAAATGCAGATGGTGCTTGCAGGCGACCAGACACCGGAGGAAGCAGCGAAGATGATCCAGTCGAGGGCGAGTATTTATCTGAGCGAACAGAGCTGATACAGTAAAATTTTACTTATGTGCAGTTTGAATCAAATATTTTGTGATTTGAAAAAAATATTCAGTCTGTCGAAAAACCTTGTTAGGTTCAAAGGACGAAGTCCTTTGGCGGGTTGAGGGTACGCAGTACCCTCCAAATATAGCCCCTCCCCTCGGGGAGGGGTTGGGGCTGCTTCCCACGGGGTGGGGAGACGTCACGAAGTGACAGAGGGGACGGCACCGGTGAGGTGGGGGCA
>JAFTQJ010000092.1 GCA_017462785.1 Oscillospiraceae bacterium
GCTCACTGCGGTGAGCGACAAGGGGCTGCTCCCCACGGGGTGGGGAGACGGCACGAAGTGACAGAGGGGACGGCACCGGTGAGGTGTCGCCCCTTGACCCCACGACCTTTTTGAAAAAAGGTCGATCAAAAACTTTTGTCCTTGCCTTCGGCTTCAAAAGAGTGGTTTTTCAACAGACTCAGAGGAACTGCAAATCAGCAGTTCCTCTTTGTTCATCTCTTGCTGTAATTGGTAAATCCGTTCGCTGCCAGTGCATCGGTCAGGGAATTCATGGCATTGATGGTTGCGGTTTCATCGGAGGAGATGCGGATGTCCGCATCCTTGCCGTATTCGGTCAGCTGGCTGACCAGTGATGAGAGGTCGAGCCGCTGGTTTTTGAACAGGTAATCGCTGCCGGAAACCGTCACGTCCAGCACTGCTTTGGGGGCTTCTGTCGGGGTCGGCTGTGCGACCTGCTGCTGCTGCTGTACGCTGGGGCTGTCCTGTATGATGCCGCTGCCGGAGCCGCTGCCCACGCCGCCGCCTTCATAGCCCAGAAAGAACAGCAGTGCGACAACTGCCAGCATGCCCAGCGTCAGAAAGCTGGGGGCACCCTTCTTCTTTTTCTTATCACTCATAGCATGTCCTCACTTTGATACATTGATCGTCGTAAAATAAAGATTCTGATAGCTCTCCTGCAATTCCCTGACCGCATCCTCGACCTTGGGCACTGCACCAGCTGTACCGGGGGCATTGCCGTCATAGGTCAGCGTGCTGATGAGCACGTCCTCCGGCTGAAAGCCCTCCTGCTCCAGCAATTGTGCAAGCTTTGCCGGAAGCTCGTCACATTCCGCTGCATCCAAGGTTCCGAGGATGGTGTCACCGCTGAGGATGCGGAGCGTCCAGACCGTGCTTTTCTGCACATCCTGCAAATTCAGGGCGATCACAGCACCTCTGTCAAAGGCAGTCAGTGCCTGCTGGTTGCCGGCGGCATTCTCATCAATGTGCAGAATGCGTTCCCATTCGGCATCCGCCATGGCACGGAATTCCTCCTGCTCCAGTGCATGCTCCTCCATCATGGTTTCATAGGAAACCCTTGCTTCCTCCGCTGACTGCGAAACGCTTTCGACCTCCAGCGTACTGAAGAGGATGAAGAAGAACAGAATGATCATAATGACATCGAGCAGGGATGTAAAATCCAGAATAATTTCCCGTATCTTCATCACATCACCTGAACAGGAATACTTTCTCCGCCGGCTTTTCGGCAGGTTCGGGGAGGTTTTCCGCATCCTTTGGCGGTTCTTCGGTGCTTTGCAGGGCATCCAGCTTTTTGAGCAGGTCGCCGGTTCTCTGGATGTCGTTTTCAATAGCGGTCGCAAATACGGCATTGACGAGCTTGAAAATGACTGCAAAGATGATGCCCCATGTGGTGGAGGTCAGTGCATCGAAGAAGCCGTTTTTAGCGGTGCTGATGGCGGCTTCGCTGGAAAGGTCAAGTCCGAGGAGTGCCGACACCGTGCCGAACATACCGAACAGGGGAAACAGCGAAATAATGGTAATGAATAATGTATAGAAAATGGTCAGCACATTGTAAATATGTCTGGTAAAGCGGAGGTTTTGTTCAGCCTCCCATTTTTTCAGGTCGGCATCGACCCTTTTCCTTGCCCAGAGCACCAGAACGAAGCAGAGGACGGCGGCGACTGCCGCTGCAAGGATGTACCAGTCGGAGGTTACAATGCTTGCTGCCAGTTTCGACCAGAAGCTCATGTTTATCACCTCATCTCTACTTTCTATTATACACTGAAAATCTGTAAATTGCAACATTTTTCAGCAATTTTTGCAGATTTTCCTGCTATGCTTGCAATTGCGGCGAGAATGTGGTATAATAAGAACACGGTAAATTCCTGCCGAAATCATACCGAAAGGATGTATGTAAGATGAAGATCGAAACCAAATGCCTGCATGAGGGCTACGAGCGTACCAATGGTGCACCCGGTGCACTGCCCATCGTGCAGAGTACGACTTATGTATTTGACAGCACACAGCACATTGCTGACCTGTTCGATATGCCGACTGAATACATGTATTCCCGTTTTGCCAACCCCACGGTGGATGCAGTAGAAAAGAAGATCGCTGCCCTTGAGGGCGGTGTGGGTGCAATGTGCACTTCCAGCGGACAGGCGGCTTCCCTCCTTTCCGTACTGAACCTCTGTAATTCCGGCGACAGCTTCATTGCGGCAAGTGCGATTTACGGCGGCACAGTGAACCTCTTCGCTGTGACACTGAAAAAGCTCGGCATTGAGTGCATTTTTGTGGATCCCGAGGCTTCCGATGAGGAGCTTGAGGCTGCCATCAAGCCGAACACCAAGCTTGTTTTCGGCGAAACACTCGCAAATCCGGCACTTTCCGTATTCGACATCGAGCGTTTTGCAGGCTTTGCACACAAGCACGGCATTCCGCTGATTATCGACAACACATTCCCGACACCCGTTCTCTGCCGTCCGTTTGAGTTCGGTGCGGATATCGTGGTGCACTCCACGACCAAATACATGGACGGTCATGCTGTACAGGGCGGCGGTGTCATCGTGGACAGCGGTAATTTTGACTGGACAAACGGCAATTTCCCCGACTTCACAGAGCCGGACGAGAGCTATCATGGCGTGGTTTACTCCCGTGAATTCGGCAAAATGGCGTATATCATCAAGGCAAGAATGCAGCTGATGCGTGATTTTGGCTGCTATCCGGCTGCAAACTCCGCATTCCTGCTCAATCTCGGTCTGGAAACGCTGGCTGTGAGAATGGAGCGTTACTGCAAGAATGCAATGGAAGTGGCAAAGTTCCTTCAGTCCAGCGATGCAGTGGCAAGTGTAAGCTATCCGGGTCTTGCAGGTGACAAGTACCATGAGCGTGCACAGAAGTACCTGCCGGACGGCTGCAGCGGTGTCATTTCCTTCAACATCAAGGGCGGCAGAGCTGCGGCAACAAAGTTCATGGACGCTCTGAAGCTCGCATCTCGTGAAGTGCATGTTGCGGACATCCGCACCTGTGTACTGCATCCGGCAAGCATGACGCATCGTCAGCTGACGGATGAGCAGCTGGCAGCGGCTGGCATTGATGCAGGCATGATCCGTTTCTCCGTTGGTCTGGAGAATGTGGAGGATATCATTGCGGACATCAAGCAGGCATTTGAGGCTGCGGCTGAATGATTCTGAATTAGGTCGTGTTGACACTCCCTAGAACGAACCCCCTGTTTTGTGGAAAACAGGGGGTTTCAGCTTGTCAAAAAAGTCTTTTTTGGGGAGTAGAACCCCAAAGATTGCCCCCACCCCAACCCCTCCCCCAAAGGGGGAGGGGCTATATTGCGAGGGTACTGCGTACCCTCAACCCGCCAAAGGACTTCGTCCTTTGAACCTAGCAAGGTCTTTCGACAGACTGTAACCCCCTGTTTTGTGGAAAACAGGGGGTTTTTTGTGTTATAAAATGGTGAGCGTTTCTGAGATGGGTTTTCCACACATTCCACATGGAAACCCACTTTTACACAATTCCTGCAATCAGATTTACTGCAAAACACAGGCAAAGTCCGGCGGCGGTGGGGAGGAGCATGGAAAATAATGCCCATTTCAGGCTCTTTGTTTCCTTGTAAACGGTCAGCACGGTGGTGGAACAGGGGAAATGGAAAAGGGAAAAAAGCATTGTACAGATGGCTGTGGTCAGCGTCCACCCATTTTCCACAAATAAACTGTGCAATGTGGAAAGTTCGGTGATCTCCGTCAGACTACCCTCCGACAGATAGGTCATGATGATGATGGGGATCACGATTTCATTCGCAGGGAAGCCGAGAAGAAAGCCAAGCAGGATCGTGCCGTCCATGCCGAAGCGCTGGGCGAACGGGTCAAGGAACGTGGAAAGATGGTGCAGGAGGGTCTGGTTTTCCACATTGCAGTTTGCCAGCAGCCAGATGAGCATGCCGGTCGGTGCAGCAACAATGCAGGCTCTCCCCAGCACGAAAATCGTCCGGTCAAGCACGGAACGCACGAGAACACGCCCGATCTGCGGTTTCCGGTAGGGCGGAAGCTCCAGCGTGAATGAGGAGGGCATGCCTTTCAACAGCGTTCGGGACAGGATTGTGGAAAGCAGGAAGGTCATGCCCACGCCGCAGAGGATCAGCAGGAGCAGGATCAATGTGGAAAGAAGCGAATCCAGTATGGCGATTCCCGTAACAAAAAACATCGTAATCAGGGAAATGAGCATGGGAAAACGCCCGTTGCAGGGGACGAGGGAATTGGTCAGAATGGCGATCAGGCGTTCCCTCGGGGAATCAATGATGCGGCATCCGGTCACGCCGGCGGCATTGCAGCCGAACCCCATGCACATCGTCAGTGCCTGCTTGCCGCATGCACCGCATTTGCGGAAACGGTGATCGAGGTTGAAGGCTGCACGGGGGAGATAACCGGCATCCTCAAGGAGCGTGAAGAGGGGAAAGAAAATCGCCATCGGCGGCAGCATGACCGAAACGACCCACGCAAGCGTGCGGTACATGCCCTGAATGAACAGACCGTCCACCCATGCCGGTGCTCCCCACTCGCTGAGCCTGCGGCTGGCGGCATCGCCGAGCGAGAACAGGAATTCCGAGAGCAGGGCGGAGGGGTAGTTTGCACCAGCCATCGTCAGCCACAGGATGAGGGCGAGGAGGAGGAGCATCAGGGGAATGCCGAATTTCCGGCTTGTCAGAATGCGGTCGAGCTTCCGGTCACGGGCATCCGCCTCCGTTGTTTCACGGGAAACGCTTTTGCCTGCGATGTGCTCCGCTTCGTGCACAAGCTGCTCGATCAGGTGATCCTGAATCCGCTGCTCCGTCATGCCGCATTCCTTCAGCTGCCGCTGGATCTCGCCGAGATGCTCCGGAAAACATGGAGGAATGCCCTCGGGTGAGATCAGCTGCGTCACGCACGGCTCACCCTCCAGAAACCGCAGTGCTGCCCATCTGGGGGGAATCGTGCCGGTGCAGTCCTGTAAGAGATCGGTCAGGATCCTGAGCTGGGGTTCAAGCTGTTCGCCGTAGTCCGGCTGAAAATGCGGCGTTTGCTCCGCATCCAGCAGGTTTTGCAGACGCTCCAGCATATCGTCCAGCCCTTCTTCGCTCCTTGCGGTCACACCGATGACCGGAACGCCGAGGAGATTTTCCAGATGCTCAAAATCAACGGAAATACCACGTTTTTCCGCTTCATCCAGCAGATTGACACAGACAAGCACCTTCTCCGAAAGCTCCATGACCTGCAAAACGAGGTTGAGATTCCGTTCCAGACAGCAGGCATCACAGACCACGATCACGGCATCCGGCTGCTCCTGACAGAGATAATCCCGTGCAGCTTCCTCCTCGGCTGAATTTGCACGGAGGGAATAGGTGCCCGGCAGATCCACCAGAACATAGCGTTTTCCTCCATATTCCGCAATTCCTGCGGCATTTGTGACGGTCTTTCCTGCCCAATTTCCGGTATGCTGGTGCAGTCCGGTCAGGGCGTTGAACACCGTGGATTTGCCGACATTCGGATTACCAGCCAGTGCAATGCGGTAATCACCATGCAGGTTTTCGTTCTCCTGCATCATTCCAAGACCCGTGCTTTCCGCAGTCAGTCCCATCAGATCACTCCTTTTTGTAATGCGTCATGGCATTCTATGCAGCCCACGGGCTGTCCTATTCCACCAAAAGCCTTGCATTTCCGGCATTTTTATGGTATAATACTTGCAGGAGATGATGCTATGAACATTCCAGAGGAGATCCGGAGCCTCTTGCCGGAGAACTGCCCGCTTGGGCGTGAGATCTATTATTGTGAGGAAATCGACTCCACCAACCGCCTTGCAAAGCAGCTGGCAGCGGATGGTGCGGCACATGGTACGGCGGTGCTTGCAGACCGGCAGCATGCCGGACGTGGACGGCTCGGAAAGAGCTTTCATTCGCCGTCCGGCGGATTGTACCTGTCCGTGATCGTCCGTCCCTCGCTCCAAAGCTCGGACATGATGGCGGTCACAGCCTGCACCGCATCGGCGGTGCACATGGCACTGCGGGATTTTGGCATTCAAACGCAGATCAAGTGGGTGAATGACCTTTTTCTGAACGACCGGAAGCTGTGCGGCATTCTCTGCGAGGGGGGATTCCATCCGCAAACCGGTGTGCTTGACTATCTGATCATCGGAATTGGCGTGAATTTGCGGAAAACGGATGATCTGCCGGCGGAGCTTGTGCCCATCGTGACGAGCATCGAGGCGGAAACTGGGAAAATCATCCCAAGAAACGCCCTCACAGTGCTGATCCTCTGCCGCCTGCACGAGCTTCTTTCGGAGCTGCCGCAGCGGACATTTCTCGAAACCTACACGCAGCATTCCTACACGATCGGGAAACGTGTCGTTGTTTCACGCACCGTGTCGGGAAATGTTTCACGTGAAACACGGGAGGAATGCGGTCTTGCGGTCGGGTACAGCAAGGACGCAGGGCTGATCGTGCGGTTTGATGACGGAAATGAGGAAATCATCACAAGCGGAACGGCGGTTTTTGCAGAGCAATAAAAAAAGACGATGCGTGTGCATCGTCTCAGCTTGTCGAAAAACTTATTTTGTTTCTGCATTCGCAGAAAAGAAAGATCGGTAAGGCGAAAAGTAAGGGGGAGTTTTTTGCAAAAAACTCAC
>JAFTQJ010000093.1 GCA_017462785.1 Oscillospiraceae bacterium
ATTCCAGTTTGTTTTCACCCTCAACCAGACCGTCTACAAGCTCTGTCAGCCATTCAATGATACCGCTGATTTTGCTCTCATAACCGATTTCGGGAAGTTCATCGCCCTCAATATACTCACCTTCGGGAATGATAGGAGTTACTTCGGGAGTTGCCTTCGCAACTTCAACTTCAACCTCGATACCCTTGATCACTTCATAGTTATCCGTATCCGCAGGAGTGAATGTTACTGTGAATATATTTGTTCCTGCATTACCGACAGACTGTGTGTCGTCGTCCCATGCAAAGCCTTCGGGGAGTGCTACATCTGCAAGTGTATCGCCGTAGGTTGCGGTGAGATCCGCAGGGATTGTGTAGTCGGGCACTGCCTTTGTAATAACGAGAACTGCTTCCTTCGTTGCCCAGTTATAGTTCACACTTTCCCATTCAAAAGAACCATCTGTCGTTGAGTCAAGAGAAGCACTGATCGTATAGGTTCCCACATCTGTCGGGAGTCCGTATTTTTCATAGTCTTCCCCTTCGGGTGTATAGTAGAAGTGAACCATTCCTTCGAATACTTCACCGTTTACCAGCGTTACATCCGCTCTTACGTCAGCGGGTGCTCCTGTGTATACCTGTTCAAGACCGCTCAGTGTAATCACAGGATTCGCCTTATTCACAGTAAATTCTGCTGTCACGCTGCCCATTTCCGTTTCGGATTCGTAATATGCCTTCACGGTGTAAGTTCCGGCTGGAAGAACACCGTTTTCATTTTGGAATGCATCCAGCGTATCGAATACCACGCCGTCCATGCTGTAGGTGATTTCTGCGTCGTTCTCGTCATATACTGCGGAAACATCCGGCTCCATGCCATAGGTGATATCCTCAGCAGTCAGCACGATCTGATCGCTGATGTCAGTGTAATTGGGGTTCGTTACTGTGATTTGCCCCGTCATGTCAAAACCGTTCTCATCCAGATCATCGCAGTCCGCTGTCCAGATAAAGGTATGCTCAGCGTTTGCTGTAAGCGCATATTCGCCCTCAATTTTCCATGTAATCGGCAGTTCTGTTGTGCCGTCCTCTGCTTCAATCTCAATTGTTTTCGGCAGAAGTGCAATCACTGCATCTGCATCGGGCTGATGCTCTTCAAGGAGCACATCCTCTGGTGCGGTCAGATCGGTGATCCTTGCCTTTGCTGTTGTGTCGTAGGTTCTTGTGAGTGTGACTGTACCGTCCTCATTTCTGGTAACAGTGAAGCCCTCTGCTGTGATTTTGCTCTTGTCCGTGAACTGATGGTTTGCATCGGGTGTGAGCGTTACTTCTGCGGTATATGCCGCATTATAGCCGAATGTTTCATCCGACGGGATCCATTTGATGGACGCTGTGTAGCCCTCGCCCGCCTCAACAATGCTCTGCGGCACTTCAGCCGCTTCCGGTGCAGTCACATCCACGGTAATGCCTGTAAGCAGGCTCTTGTAGATGGTCACAGTCCAGTCAAAGCTTGCCGCATTGTAGTTTGTACCCTCAGAAATAACCGCTGTTACGGTGTAGGTGCCTGCGCCGTTGATGCTGTCAACCGGTTCACCGTTTGCATCCGCATAGGTCACATTCAGTTCACCTGCACCAATGACGGAATCACTGAGTACAACTATAAAGAGATTTTCGTTCTTGTCATAGACCTGATACTGTGAACCGATCACGATGAGATCCGCCTTTGTCAGATCTGCCTTGCCAATGGTGAAGGTCCAGTTTTCATCAGTAATAGCACTTGCCGCCTGACAGTTCTCATTTTCTGCAACATCCGCCTTAACCGTGTAGGTACCTGTGTTCACAGGGGCGTCATCCAGCGGTTCGCCGTTTTCGTCGTAATAGGTCAGCGTCATCTCGCCGATGCCGTCGAGCGTACTTTCCAGCACGGCTGTCTTTTCGCTGCCGTCATAGGTCAGGTTTTCGGGAGCAGTGAATGTAAAGTTTGACGCTTCCAGAGCTGCCTTTTCAATGGTGATATCAATTTTGAGTGTATCCTCTGCATAGAGAACATCGTCATAATAGGTCTGCGGAATGGATACGACCAACTTGTAGCTGCCGACATTCACAGGTGCGCTGTCAAGCAGATTGTTCTGTGCATCCTGCCATTTAAGCACGAGCTTTTCGGAATCACTAAGAGTTGTGAAGTCCTCTGCTGTGATGTCGATGGGATTGCCATAGGTATAGGTGTCAACAAAGCCGTCATCCTTGCTCAGCTCAGCATCAATTGGCGTACATTCACAAGGATCAAGATGTGCATTGACATACTTTGTACCGCACATAATGACCTTCTTGCCGTTCAGTACTGGGTAAGTTTCCGTGCCGATGGTCTGACCCCAGATCTCGCCGCTGTAGAATACCTCGTCGCCTTCAACAGACGAATCGGGATCCACAGTACAGCCCTGACGGAGGAGATATGCTACCTCGCCGGACTGGAACTCTGCGGTGGGTTTGCCG
>JAFTQJ010000094.1 GCA_017462785.1 Oscillospiraceae bacterium
CAGTACGGTCATGCGGCAGGCAGGCATGGAACCGGAATTTGACTATGCCGGTCTGATCGCAAAATCTGAACAGATCCGGACACAGCACCGGATGCTGACACCCGTCAGCCGGACACGCTATTCCTCCCGAACGGATACCCGGTGGGATGTGACGGGATTCACTGGTGCAATGATCGTTTCCGGCGACTTTTCGGAACTTCTTCCGCTGCTCCGCATGACGGAAATTGTCGGTGCGGGAAAATTATGCGTGATGGGGCTGGGAAGAATCAAGGTTTCTGCATTACAGTAAAACAGAAAGGATGCATCATGAAATCAATCTTAATCACAGGTCTGAGCGTTGTGCGGTCAGACCAGGCGGAAAAGGTTTATACCAGCGATATTGGGGAAGTATACGGCCGCTACAGCATGGACGCTCCGTCAATGTATTTTCTGAAAAAACTGCATCGGAATCAGAAATGCCTTGACAGCATCATCTGCCTTGCCACACCGGAAACACTGACACCGCAGGAAGAAATGAAGGAAAGTGCATATGAAATCTATCGCAGCACAATACAGCATTACTGCGATATGCTCGGCTGTACTGTTCCCGATATCAAACACGTTGAACTTGCATTCGGGAAATCCGATATGAACCGGATCATCCAGAATATCATGGATCTGCTGCCGGAGGACGCAGAGATCTATCTGGACACCACGGGCGGTGCACGGAATACAAGCTACATCCTCCTGTTGCTGACACGTTTTCTTGCCTATCAGGGCATTCGCCTCCAGCAGGCTGTCTATGGCAATTATCAGTTTGGAAACAATAACCATTCCATCGAGGATGTAACAATACTGTACAATATGTTCTCGCTCATCAATGCCGCCAATACATTCACTGCATTTGGCAATGCAACGGAACTGCTGGAGTATTTCAAAGACACAGAAAGCACTGAAATACGGAATCTTCTCGATGCAATGGTAAAGTTTTCCGATGCGGTCATGCTCTGCGATACCCGTCTTGATCAAAAAATCGAACATCTCAAATCCTGTTTTCAGAGAATGCAGGGATACGAGCCGCAAAATGATGCAGAGAGCGTGCTTCTCCTGCTGATGGACACGATCCGGCAGAAGCTGTATCTGTCCGAAAGCCATTCCACAATCCCCTACCCCGAGCTGATCCGCTGGTGTATGGAGAACAGCATGATCCAGCAGGCTGTGACGATCTATGCGGAGAAAATACCGGAGTATCTGTTCAATGAAGGGATTATCCAAAAAACAAAAGAATTTCCCATTTCAACACTCAATGGATTTTCTGAAGCATATAGGCTGTTTTATTATGAGCTGTACAACCTTTCATCGCGGCATTCTCCGTTCCATGATACTTTGCAGAAGTGTCTTTCGGATGATGAACAGCGACAAATCTTCTACCACTGTCAGAACTTGCAGGAATTCCGCCGGAAAGCCAGCATTATAGATGTTTTTGAACCGGAAGTACTGGATTTGATTGAAAAGCTCATCAATTTCAAAAACTGTCTGTTCAATTGTCATACTCTCGATGCCTATCCAAAGTACAAACGACAGATAAAGCTGAAAAACTTTGCACAGTATCCGGAATTTCAGGAATTGATCAAAAAAGTTTCGCCGAATACAACCATCGAAGGATTTTTCAACTCTGTTATGAATGATCGCAAATTCGGAGAAATTCTGCAAGGAAATGTGGAACAAAAGAAACTTTCCTGCAAACCTGAAACCATCCGGCATCTTGAAAAATATCTGACAGCGGACTGTGGACTCGCAGTTGCGAAGGGCATCCATCCGGATACCCTCCGGCAATTTCTGACGGTCACCCTGTTCATCAAAACAAGCATCCGCAATCAGCTTAATCATGCTAGCGACCATCGTGAAGAAAGCCGCGAGGATTTCGGAACATTTTTCGAAGAACACGGCTATCATCCAGCAGATGCTGGAAGCGTAAACGGCATCCGTGAAGTCATCACGAAAGCTCTTGACCTTCTCGATCAAATACAAAAAAGCACTGACTAACACAAGAAAAGAGGAATACTATGGCTAAAATATTTATGTCTGTGGTCGGAACCGGAAAATATGAACCCGTGGATTATCTGCTCGGTGACGGTAAATGCAACAACCGTTTTGTGCAGAAAGCTCTGCTTTCCATGCTCAAAGAGCAGGGCGTGCATTACGATAAGATCATTTTCTTTCTGACGAAAGAGGCAAAGGAAAAGAACTGGGAAAAATACATCCGTGAAAAACCAGAAATCGTTGAGGATGAAGGTCTGCTCCCGTTCCTGCAAAGAGAATTCCCCACTGTTGAGACAGTTCCTGTGGATATTGCATCCGGCGAGAATGAATCCGAGCTGCTGGACATGTTCCGGACGATCTATGAGCAGATCGAAAAAGATGACAAGATCACATTTGACATCACGCACGGTTTCCGTCTGATGCCGCTGCTGTTCTATCCGGTGATGAGCTACGCCAAGGAGCTGAAGCATATCACGGTCGAGCATATCTACTACGGCATGTACAAGAATGCAAAGTCCCCTGCCCCCGTTGTCGATCTCAAACAGTATGACCAGATCCTCGACTGGGCGAATGCCGCACATAACTTCGTGCATTTCGGCAATGCTGGGGAGATTGCGAAGCTCATGAAAGATCGCTACGAAAGCCTTGCCAGTGCAGAAAAGCGGACTATGAGTGCACAGAAAAATCTTGCTGAGGCACTTGAAAAATTCACGGACGCAGTTCTGACATGCAGAGGAACTGACATTAGTGAAGCCGCCGCAGACTGTAACAGAAAAATGGCAAAGATACAAGATGCTTCCCACGATCCTCTGTTCTATGAGCTGACAATGCATGTGATGGATTCCATCAAGGAGTTTCAGGGTGAAAAGAAGCCTTATGAAATCAGCATGGAAACCGTTCGCTGGTGTAAGGTGAAAGGACTGTTTCAGCAGGCGTATACCGCACTCAAAGAAGCAATCATCACCTATTGCTGTGATGTCTATGCACCGGAAATCAAGGATGCCCATCTCAATCATACCATCCGTGAAAAAGTAGTCAATCAGGTACTTGGTACATTATCAGCTTATGATACCTCGGATGAGGATCACAGAAAGCATCTCTCTGTACTTCCTCCTGAGCATCAGAAACTCTATATGCAGATTAAACTTCATCTGGAAAAACAGGACATGCAATTCTTCCAGAAACTCAATACCATCCGCAACCAGATCAACCATTTCGGTATGAAGAATGACAAGCTTCCTGCGGATAAAATCAAGAACTGGTTGGATACCAGTATTGAAAATGCTGATCGTTTCATTGCCGACATCCAGAACCGCCTCTCCGAAATCCCCACCGATGCACAAATTGAACAGGAACTGCACAAACTTCTGGGTGGAAACCGCCGCAACTTCATCAATTTCTCAAATCACCCCTCCGAGAGATGGAGCGAGGAGCAGAAGCAGGCGGCACAGGAGCTTGCACCGGACGGCGTGATCGTAGATGTGCCGTTCCCGCAGGTCGCAGCCGATGCGGATGAAGCTGAGATCGAAGAGCTTGCAGAGGAATATCTGGATACGATCGAGAAACAGTCCCCTGCTGCCGTGATGTGTCAGGGTGAATTCGGGCTTTGTTACGCCATGATCCGCCGACTGAAAGAAAAGGGCATCCGTGTTGTGTACAGCTGTACGGACCGCCGTGCGGTCGAACGCATCACGGAAAACGGCGTGGAAAAGGTGTCCATCTTCCAGTTTGTCAAGTTCCGTAATTTCTGATACAAACAACAGACTGCCTCACGCTCTGTGAAGCAGTCTGTTGTTTTCCCTTTTCAATTGAATCTGAAATGCCAACAGCACACCATTGCGGTGTGCTGTTTTTTGTCGCTTGTGATACCCATATAGCGAGCAAGTTGCGACACCAACAGCTAATAACACAACATCCGCAAACATCAACGTTTCAATACCCATATAGCGAGCAGGTTGCGACGACACCAAAAAGAGATCTTGTGGAAATAAGTCGTTTCAATACCCATATAG